>NZ_VRUX01001307.1:0-428 GCF_008039885.1 Methylobacterium sp. WL103 | reverse complement strand
GGGTGCGGACGAGGCCGGCGGTGCGCAGGGCGGCCGGGCCCATCACGGAGCCGGGCTCGCTGGTGCCGACCTCGGTCGGCACGCCGAGGATCGCGATACGTTCCGGCCCGTCCATTCCCACCTCGTTCCTGCGGCGTCCTGCCGGTCGCCGCGCCTCATGACAGGCTTCGGCGACGAAACCCGTGTCCGGGCACTCGCCAAGGGCTTTAGCCGGGAACGGCCCTCGACACGAAGGCCCACGGGCAAGCCGCGAGCCAGGGGCTGCCGCGGCCGGCGCGGAAACGGGGAAACGCGCCGGGGCGCGGGCGGTTGGGAGGGACTCCGACCGCGACGCATCGAAGGAGATCGCCCATGCGGGACCGTTTACAGGCCTCCCCTCGCCGAGCCGCCGCCTGCCGAGGCGCCGCCTGCCGAGCCTTGGCTTGTGC
>NZ_VRUX01001306.1:0-429 GCF_008039885.1 Methylobacterium sp. WL103 | reverse complement strand
GGGCTCGACCGGCGGCTCGGCTCGATCGGGGCGCGCATCGCCGTCGTCGCGGCGATCGGCGCGGTCCTCGTCGGCGGCTTCGCCCTGCTGTTTCCGATCTGCCTCGTCGGCCCGTTCCCGGGGATGACGCCGCTGGTCCGAGACCGCTGGCTGCTCATGGTCAACGAGATGACCTCGGTGCCGAAGTTCGTCGCCCGCCGGCAGTGGGAGATGCTGGTCTACTATCCCGTCCTGGCGCTGGCGGCTTTCGCCGCCTCCTGGGCGGCGTTCCGCGGGGCGCCCGAACATCGGCGCGCCTACGGCGTCGCCGCCGTCCTCCTCTGGCCGGGCCTCGTCATCGGCTGGTTCCAGTTCCGTGGGATCTACGTCGCCTCCGGGCTGATCCCGTTGGTGGCCGGGCCGGTGCTCGACCGCGCACTCGCGCTGGCG
>NZ_VRUX01001305.1:0-430 GCF_008039885.1 Methylobacterium sp. WL103 | reverse complement strand
CCGCCCGGTCTCGGCCGCGGAGGCGCCGGGGCTGTGGCGCCTCACCGAGGGGCTCGCCGACCGCCTCGGCGCGCTCAAGCCCGAAGCCGTCGTGGTCGGCCTCACCGGTGGATTCTTCGTCAGCGCCGGCCCCGCCCTGCTGCAGCCCGGCGGCGAGCGCCTGGCCGGCCGGATCCTCTACCTGCCGCTGCCCTACCTCGCCCTGATGCGGGGCGACGAGGTCGCGGCGATCATCGGCCACGAGCTCGCCCACTATGCCGGCGGCGACACCGCCTACAGCCAGCGCTTCCTGCCGATCTATGCCGGCGTCGGGCGCTCCCTCGACGCGGTCGCGGCCGGCCACCAGGGCTCGCTCGGCCTGCTCGGCCCGTCGTTGCGCCTCGGCGTCTTCGTGATGGATCGGTTCCACCTCGCCGTGCGCCACTGGAGC
>NZ_VRUX01001304.1:0-432 GCF_008039885.1 Methylobacterium sp. WL103 | reverse complement strand
GCCCCGGCTGCGTCCGCCACCGTCTCGACCGCCGGCTTCCAGGGCTGGCGCACGATCACCACCGGCAGCCGAAGCTGTCGCGCCGCAGCGATCTTGCCGTAGGTCGCGGCGCCGCCGGCGTTCTTGGTCACCAGCACCGCGATGGCGGCGTCCCGCATCAACGCCGTCTCGGCGGCCTCGTCGAAGGGGCCGCGCGCGCGGATCGCCGTGAGGCGCGGCACGGGGAGCGCGTCGCCGAGCGGCTCGATCGTGCGCACGACGTATTCGTGCTGGGGCGCCGCGGCGAAGGCAGAGACCTCCATCCGGCCCACCGTGAGGAAGACGCGCCGGGGCGCCGCGCCCAGCGCCGCGACACAGTCCGCGACACTCTCGACCTCGTTCCAGAGGTCGCCCGGCGCGCGCGCCCAGGCCGGGCGGCGGATCGCCAGGAGC
>NZ_VRUX01001303.1:0-433 GCF_008039885.1 Methylobacterium sp. WL103 | reverse complement strand
TCCGAGTAGCCGGCCGCCTGCACCGAGGCGGTCAGCGCCGGCACGTCGGGGTTGGCCCCGAGCCCGACTTTGTCCTTCGCCCAGTCGAGGGTGCCGGGGGGCGGGCCGCCGGCCGGGCCGAGCAGCACCCGGTTGCCGTCGCCGTGGGTCAGCACCGCCGCGTGCAGGAACCCGTTCTCGAAGCGCCCTTGCACGGTGACGGTCTCGCCCTTGGCGACCAGCGTGCCGCCTTCGCCCTGGCGCCCGGTCTCGACCAGCGCCCGCCCGGTGCCGTCCTGCAGCACGAACTTGTTGCCGAAGATCTCGGCGACCTCGCCCTTGGCGGCGATGCCGCCCGACGGCACCAGGGCGGAGATCGCCACCGGGGCGATCGGCGTGGTCGAAGGGGCGCCGTTCTGCGCCAGGGAGAGGCCGACGGCGCCCAGCGCCAGCG
>NZ_VRUX01001302.1:0-433 GCF_008039885.1 Methylobacterium sp. WL103 | reverse complement strand
CGCGAACGCCTTCGGATGCCGTCGCGCGGCGGCCTACCTCGTCGCCGCCGCGCGACGGCATCCGAAGGCGTTCGCGCGGCTGGTGCTGGTGGCCCCGACATGGCGCGGCCCGCTTCCCACCGTGATGGGGCCGGAGCGACAGGGCCTGTTCACCGCGATCCGCCGCGCCGTCGAGGCGCCACTCCTAGGCGACGCCCTCTACGGCCTCAACATCCGCCCGAAGGTGATCGGCCGGATGATGCGCGCCCACGTCTACGGCGACGCCGCGCATGTCACCGATTCGCTGATCGCGGAGAAGACCGCGATCACCCGGCAGCGGGGTGCGCGCTTCGGCACGGCGGCCTTCGTCACCGGCGGGCTCGATCCGGTGCCGACGCGCGACGCGTTCCTCGGCATGTTCGGCGACGGCCTGCCGCCGGTCCGGGTGCTGCGC
>NZ_VRUX01001301.1:0-435 GCF_008039885.1 Methylobacterium sp. WL103 | reverse complement strand
TTCCTCGCCCCCTGCAGCACCCGTCCGACGCACCGCCCGCACAGACCGGGCCGGCCGCGACGACGGGTCGTTCGCGGCAGCGCGCCGAGGTCATCCTCCGGTGGCGATGCCGCATGCCAGTTTGCGGGATGATAAACGAAGCATATCAATTTCGTTTAACTGCTGTTCATGTCATCGATTTGCAGGATTGTGCAGAAATACCGTGGAACGGTTTTTCTTTGCTGTCCGTTTATGGCCCGTACAACCGGATAAACGGAGATAATACATGTTAAAGCACGTTCGCGTCGCCGCCCTTGCGACCACCTTCGTCATCGGCGGCGCTGCCATGGCGCTCGCGCAGTCGTCCTCCACCGTGGGCACCGGCGGCTCTTCGGCGGGCGGCGGCACCAGCTCGTCGACGGTCGGCACTGGCGGCTCCTCGGCAGGATCCGGCAG
>NZ_VRUX01001300.1:0-439 GCF_008039885.1 Methylobacterium sp. WL103 | reverse complement strand
GCCCGACGCCGAGGCGGCCGAGCGCTTCGTCGCGGCGCTAGCCGCGATCTGCCGCGATTGCGGCGTCCCGGCCTCGCTGTCGGCGGTCGGCATCGCGGAATCCGACCTCGATCGCCTCGCCGACGACGCGATGAAGCAGACCCGCCTCCTGGTGAACAACCCGCGGACGCTGACCCGCGCCGACGCGCGCGCGATCTACGCGGAGGCGCTGGCCGGCACGGCCGCGATCCAACCCACGCCCTCGTCCTGAGGCGCCCGCGTCAGCGGGCCTCGAAGGACGCCTCGAAGGATCGCAGCGGCCGGCTGGAGGGCTCCTTCGAGGCGGCCGCCTCGCGGCCGCACCTCAGGATGAGGGGGTTGGATGGGTCGAAGCGCGCCGTCGTCGTTCGTGAGACCGCCGGGCCGCTACTTCGGCGCCGGCGCGCCCGCGGGCTTGGCG
>NZ_VRUX01000012.1:0-27261 GCF_008039885.1 Methylobacterium sp. WL103 | reverse complement strand
CAGCCACGACAAGCTCCGCGCCCATCTGGCCGACTTCGTCAGCGCCTACAATTTTGGCCGCCGCCTGAAGACCCTGCGGGGTCTCACGCCCTACGAGGCCATCTGCAAAGCATGGTCCGCCGAGCCCGAACGATTCAGATCAAACCCGCTCCACCAAATGCCGGGACCAAACATCTAGCTGGTGAGATCCGGGGTTCCCCCGCCGCGTGAGCAGATCGCGGCGGGGCCGAACCGCAAGGTGCCTCACCCGCCCTGTAGGCTCTCCGCGAAGTCGTCGGGCACCTCGCCGAATTGACCCAAGATCGTCGCGCTTTCTAGCTCGCCAGTCTCATCGTTGAGGCTGAACACTATCGCTGAGTTGCCCCACGTTTAAATGGCGGCGTGAGGCAACAGAGATCAGTGTGCGGGCTTAGCCACGCTGCCCGTTGACGCGCCCGTCTCCGGCTTGCCGGTGGCCGCCGTATTGTCGGCCTTTGGCACTGCCGTCGCTTCGATCACGTCAAAACGGACCCCATCCTCGACCTGCTTCAGAGTCGCGTTGGCCTCGTAGTACTTGCCGTCGGCGATGAGCTTGGCGGCGTTGTCGACGCCCTGCGTGGTCTTGCCCAGCGGCACCACCGCCATCGTAAAATCGACGTCGACGCCAGCAAGCTTCAGCCGGTCGACCGCGCCTTTTTTGTCACCCTGCTTTAGGTGCTGGTTAGCTTCATCGACTGCTTTCGACTGATCTTTGTTGCGGGCGACAAAATCGTCCGCGAGCACAAGCTGCGCGTCGACCGGGAGCCACGTCACAGCCTCCTTCGAGTTGGCAGAGGCGCTGGCGGCGGGCTTACTCGCATCCGCCTGCTTGCCGGGCTCGGTCTGACCCTTGGCCGTGCCGTCCTTGCCAGCCATCGTTGCAGCCGTATCTATTCCGGCGGGCGGCTTCAAATCCGCCTCAGCCTTGATGAAAGCTGTAGAGTCGGTCTTGGCCTTCTCTAGGGCGGACTGCGCGTGGCTCACGAACATCCGTGCCTGGTCAGGTTTGGCCTCGTAGATCGCCAGGCGCGCAAGGTGGACATCGCGGTAGGCGTCTACCCCGTCGGTAGAAAGCTTCCCAACGTCGGCATCAGTCTGCTTCTGCTGAGCACTTATCACAGGTGCCGCTTGAGACGTCTGGTCTGCCGCTACAGCCGCACCGGCGAGCAGGGTCGAAGCTGCCAGCGCAGCGGCGAGTGATTTTAGCCTGGCCATGATCGGATCTCCTTAGAACTTTCTAAGACTCGGCGGCGACCAACTATGGACGTCTTCCATGCGGTCCTGAAAGTCTCCTGACAATGGCAGATTTGACGACGATGTTGCATGAAACATCTGTCATCTTGCGGTAAGGGTTTGGTGAGCGGTTCGCGTAATGCGGGAAAGCCGACGTTGCCTTAACCATGTCGCCCGGTCGACATGGACCGTCCCACCGGGTCACGCCTGCCCTGGCACCCTCGCGTGTTCTGAAATCGGGTGAGCATCCTGCATCGTCGCCCCGATCACGCCTGCGATGTTACCAGACGTCTGCGCATCGTGGGGATAGGTCGTTGCGTAACCTACGTAAATCTAGCGGATCGGTAGGCGCTTCCAAGGTCATCTATACCGCCTGCTCTGCCCGAAGGCGGACCGGCAGAAATCCACTTGACCCAGTCGTAGAGCGGACGGACGGGTCCCGACCCAACTCGGCCGTACAAGACGACATCGTCGTCGCCGGAAAGCGGACGTAAGCCCCCGCTCTCGCAGGCAGAAGGAAATGGCCAAAAGCCTTCTGGTTGGTTTCGCTAGCGCGATGCGCCAAGCCTTATTGAGGCTTGGCATCTTCACCTACACATCTGCCGTACGCAGCAGCAGGCCCCCCAAACTGACCAGATGGGGCGACAGGCGGACGCCGTTCACACAACCTTTAATTGCATGCCTGAAGTCCGCGGTCGACGCTCGCAACGGGTGCCTAAACTGCAGCTTCGATGGGCAAAACGGCAGCGCTTCGTCCCTCATGGCGTCTTATTGCAGCTGGACTCAGCCTGTTAACCGATTCTAAGTAGATCGCATCCATCAATTAACTCGCGCAGAAGTTGTATTGCGGGATCGCAGGCGCATAATCGCGCAGTGGCAGATCGACCTGCCGCGACCGTTCAGGGCGATCGACGACCGAAAACATCCTGTGCCGGGCGACAGCATGTTTGGACGCACGCCCACCAGACCGCATTCGGAAGGAGACGACCGTGCAGACCACGACGGACCCCATCGACCTCGCCGCGAAGATCCTCACCGCCTACGTCGCGCGCAACCCTGTACCGGCCACGAGCCTGCCGGACCTGATCCGTACGGTTCACGGCTCGATCACCGGTCTGGCGACCCCGCCGAAGCCGGTGCTGACGAAGCCGACCGCTGCGGAGATCCGCAAGTCGATCTCGCCGGATGCCATCGTCAGCTTCGAGGACGGCAAGCCCTACAAAGCGCTGCGCCGGCATCTCACGATGAGAGGGCTGTCGCCCGAGGCCTACCGGACCAAGTGGGGCCTGCCGGTGGATTATCCCCTGGTCTCGCCCACCTACAGCGCGCGCCGCTCCCTGATCTCCCGCACAATCGGGCAGAACCAGCGCCTGCGCTTTCAGCAAGCGGCGGAGTGATCCGAAGACCTGCTTGGCGGTCCCCACCGACACCGCGCCGGTCTGCGCTTGGCCGGTGCGGGTCGGTCGGCGTTACTGGATCGTTGCCGAGCCCGGGATAAGGCCCAGGAGCGCAGCGAGCTTCATCAGCTCCGCGCCGCTCATCTCCTCGCTATCCACCAGCCACAGACTAAGGTCGTCCCCGAACGGCTCGACATACCGGCCCATCGCGCGCAGGGCTTCGGCGGCCCCGTGGCAAGGATTGTTGGTCATGGCGCCACCGTGCATCCCAGCAGGATTGCGGTTCGCACCATGCCGCGCCGGAACTTCTCCGTCCGATCCTGGTCGTCGACGGCTCGCGCCGCTGGCTCGTGTGCCTTAATCGCGGCTGCTGGGTCCAGCGTGTGCCCGCTTGCGAACCGGAACAGGCTCACCGTCGGGTCGCGCAGGAACTCGTCCACGGCGGAGTTCACCTCATCGGTGGCGACGATCTTGGCCCTGAGCAGGTCACTGGTAATCGTGGTGCTCATTGCCATTGCTCCGAAAAGGCTATCAATCCGAGGCTACTTCACGGCTTCTGGGTTGGCGAAGGAGTACCGCAATAGGCCCTCGGTATCAGCGGGCATCCATTGTGAACACGGCGATGCGTGAGCGTGCGCTTCACGACTGCGGTGTACGATCCAGCGACCGCGACGCGCCCATAGCAAACCGGACAGCGCTTCTCAGCCTTGGTATGCGTCCCTTGCGCCTCAATGAGGCTCACGACGATCCAGGCGCCGTCGACCTTCACTTCGCAACAATTCAGATCGGGCTTGGCCATTGGCTGATCTGACACGCCGCCTTTCCGTCGGCCAGTGTAGCGCGGCAACGGTCGGCAGACCTTGTGTCAATACGAACGCTCGTACTGGACCAGCAGCTTCTCTCAATGGCACTGTCCAACCGCGGACGCTTGAGACCAGGGTCACATATCAAGTACGCGTCCGGTGCTGGCGGAGGTTGGTGGCATCGCGCACTCGGCTGAAGCCTGATCTTAATGCTGGCGTTGAGGTCAGCGGGTCGGGGCTATGCGGGTCGAGGTGCTTGAGGGGGCCGAACGACGGCAGCGCTGATCGTTCGAGGACTACGAGGCCAGGGTATCGGTGTTCGGTGTCACACCGGCACAGGATCGCGCAAGGCCTCCTGTTCACTTGGCGGCGTCCGGCGCGGGAGGGCCGTTTGGGCGGGGACGCGCAGGCCCCGGTCCTCGTGCCCGTCGCGATCGCCCCGGAGCCGTCACTTCCTGTTCCCTCTGTGCAGTCGGATGATCCGCGTGCTCCAGCAGCGCCGCACCGGCGTTGTCGCAGGAGCGGCGTCATCGAGATCGATCTCGGCGGCGGTCGGCGTCTCAGCTAAGCATGCTTAGCTCAATATCGGTGGCGAGGCAGGCGCCATATGTCGTCGTACCGCGCCGGTAACTTCGCAAAAACTCCATCAAGCGCAATCGTGAGCGCGATCAAGCCGAGCGGAGAGCATACGAAGAGCCAAGGAGCCAAAGACATTGTGTGCTCGGAAAACAGAAGTCGGCGGAGGCCGGCTACTGAAATTTCTTAGATGATGATTAACAAATCGTTAACGTGTTATGGCCTGCTCCAATTGATGGTTCGGTTCCGGCAATTATGTACCACCGCTCGAGAGTTGGCCCCGCCCTCATTCCACGGTCAATGCAGGTTCTCGGGCTGTTACAGCTTAGCCGGTGAAAGATTCGGCTTTAAGTCGCTGAGGGCAGTTCGAAGTGGATCTTCGTTCTCGTTAGCAGGTTGATCGCTCGATGCGCTCTTGAGCGTAAGGAGGGCATACAGCCGGCGTTCCGCCTCGACCGGCTTGCCGCGCTTCGGGCCGCGCATATTCGAACAGGCTCGTCATATCCCAGCGAACGTGAACAGCAGTCGGACCTCGTCGAGCGTATGTTTTTCGATTGTCGGATCAGCGCTCGCTATGCAGTTTAGAGATACCAGCAGATAAGCCCATGGGTCCGCTTGAGGTTAAGATCGATCAACTTTCCTGAATTTTAGGTTAAAAAATGTCGCTTATTAACGCTTCGTTAACTATGATGATATGGCTGTGTCATCGCAAAGATGAGCTCATAGGGAAGAGCACACCATGGCCGCGGCCCCATTAGTCTCCTGGGCTCAAATCCTGACGCAAGTTGCAGCGAGCTTCGACAGCATCGCCGACAAGCCGTCTGCTGAGATCCTCATGCTCAAGCCCTCGTTTAGCACGATTGAGCCACTGACGAGCGAAGCGGCCTTTGGTCCACAACCGACCCTACACCCATCTCTCCTCATACCCGGGGCGGCAGTCAACGATGTCGGCGTCTCTCCATCCGGTGTCGATACGGAGGACGTTGAGGTTGGCGATTGGATGAGCACCCTCGACATCATCAACGGCATGGCCGGCCTAGCTGGCGATCAAAAGAAGCGTCTGAGGGAGCAGAGCGTGTCTCATCAAGCTGCCCTCGAAGGCCTTGAGAGAGCCCTGAAGCAGACACAGCAGCTTTTGCAGCTCTCGGAGATGCGAGTGCAAGAGATCCAAACAGTGGCTGATGTCCGCTTGCAGAAGGTACAAGCAGACGCAGATGCTCAGGTGCAGGAAATCCGCGCCGAAGCTGAGGCGCGTGTAAGTGTGATCCGCGCCGAAACCGATGCTTGGGTACGTACCGCTGAAGAACAAGTGCGGGTTGCGGACCTACGAGCAAGCACCGCAGAGAAGTGGCTTCAAAGGATTGATGCAGCAGCTAAAAACCTACTTCTCGGCGGCCACATGAGCCTGGATCAGGGTCAAGTCTAGAGCGACCAAGGCAATCAATCAATGCGATTGCGAGTGTCTACGCGGAAGAACAGCGAGGATAGGCGATGGAGCAGGCAAGGCAACTTCTTGTAGATGCGTTCATGAGGGATGAGGCCGTTCCCGGATCGGATCCGCAGGTGCATGGCTCACTGCACGGAGATAAGGTTGTCCTTCTAACCCCAGCGGCCGATATCACCGCTACTCGGCATAGTGCAGTCGGAAGCCCAACTCTTGGAAAAAATTGGCCGGAGGTGCTGGAACGGGTGCGGGGTGCTGCTCAATATATGCGAACCGTTGAGAGCCGCGCAGAAGAGCAAGAGTTTCGTGTTCAGGAACTCTTGGAGCAAGTTCGTGCAGACATGCAGGACGCTCATGCTAGGGTCCAAGCTGCTGAGAAGCGCACTCGGGATGTTCAGGCTCAGGCGAACAAGCTGATTCAGGCTGCCGAAGAACGAGCTCGTATCGCTCAGGAGCGAACGGCTACAATAGAAGGCTGGCTTGTGCAGATCTCCGAGGCGATCGAAACGGAGTTCGTGGTGGAGCCTGTCAACGCACGTAAGGCGGGTACGAAGCGAAGCTGAGCAACATCAGCTGCAATTGCGTCGCTTTCTGAGCCTATGAAGACGAGGACTTTATGATGACCGCTATCAATACGGCATTTTGGAATGAGCTGGATGCAAAGATGGCTACCGTCTGCTCCGATAACCACGAGGGCGTGTCGCGGCGGGTTGTCGAATTAGCGGCTTCTTCGGAGTCACGGCAGTCGTCTGATAAGTGCTCATTGGGTCCTGCCCATATTAGGTCAGACTGGACCAAAGTTCTGGAAAACATAGCGGCATCGAAGAGCGTATCCGAGCAGCAACAAGCGGAGCTGCGCGAGCAAGCTACTGCGCGTGCTGTTCTCCTAGTGGAACTTGAGCGGACTCAGGAGCAGGTACGTATCCTCGAAGGCCTTCTAACGAACGCTTCAGATGAGGCGAAACTGAAGATTCTGCAAGTTCAATCGGAAGCAGATGCGCGCTTGTTGGCTATGCAACAGAGGGCAGACGCGGCGATTCAGGAGGCCTATGAGCTGATGCGTGCAGCAGAGTTACGAGCTGAGAACGCAGAGGGTTGGCTGAGACAAATAGCACAGGCGAGTCTTGATCTCGCCCCCAGCGATCACCGTGCGGCTGCTTAACAATAATGTTCGGCCTATCGAAGTGAAAGCATAGGCGCTAATCATGCGTGCCTCGCTCCTGTTTCGAAAAACACTTGTCGTTATTTTTCTTGTAGCGCTTGGGGGCTGTGCCAATTATCAAGCGAACCATTATACTGCAAACACAGAAAAATTATTAACCACTGAAGACACAATGAAAATGAACGATAGGGTGCTATCGAACGTATCGCACTGGCAGCTACGGCTCGCTTTCCTTTAAGCTGCGACCGTTGGCTCGGAGGCATGTCGAGGGCGAGCTTGACCGGGTCCATCGGGTCGGCCTTGAGCACCTTTCGGCATCTGGAGCGTTGACCGTCACAGCGCGATCCGTCGTTCCGCGCCAACAAAGCGTTCGCCGATGCTACCCATTCCCGCCTATGCCTTCCTCCCGATAGTGGCCGCGTGTGTCGCCACCATGCCGGCCAGGGCGGAACCCGAAGCCCCCTCGCAGGCTAACAACTGGACAGACCTCCGTGTCGCGTTGGCGAAGTGCTGGACCATCCCAGCGGGGACAGACGGCTCGCTACTGGCCTACCGCTTCGGGCTCGACAAGACCGGGGCCATCCGGGGAAAGCCGCGGATCATCGCTCGCCAGCTCAAGGGCGATGCGGAGGCACAGCGGCGCTATCAAGAAGCCGCAGACGCGGCACTCGCCAAGTGCTTCCCGATGCCGGTCACGTCGGCCTTCGGAGCAATCCTCGGTGAGAGCCCGCTCTATCTCCGCTTCGTGAACACGCCGCCGACCAGCGCGTACCAAATCAACAGCAACATCACGCTGTTCGCCCCGCAGTAGAGTAGGCCTCCTACGCTCGCCCCTCGGCCTTCGCCATGCTCGCTGGGATGAACGCGAGGACGACCGCGAGCATCACTCCGAACCAGCACCCAGCGGCCTTCACCGCGAAGTCCCCAAAGTAGCCATGCCGTGTCAGCTCCAGGTTCTGCATCGCTTCCATCGCTCCAGCAATCATCACCAACAGTCCCAAAACCTGCCAGCGGTGACGCGGGTACCCGAAGGCAAACAGGAAGCTGACGACCGCGTAGGCGCCGAACCGCTCAAGGGAGACCGGGGCATCGGTGACAGGTCGGAGGCCGATGGGCGCGAGCGTCGCAAAGACAACTCCCACCAGGAGTAGCCAGCCGAGAATACGGGAGGTCTTCATCATAGGGCGGAGGTGACCTGAGCGCTTGTCGATACTGAGGCGGAGGCAACACCCGGGCCAATGGAGCGTGCGCTGCCAGGAGCAAAGCGACGGGCCAGCCTCAAAGAGTTAATCGCGACTGCTTCACGGGATGAAGGGTTAGGCGGCATGCAACATGCAGGCGCGGCATCATGGCAAAACGAGCCTGCAGGCGGTACATAGCCTTATTACCGTCCTCAGGCTCAGGCGCATAAGATGCCGCTGTTCTAAATCGACCTCCATGACGGCACTAATTTCGTGCGCGACAAGAAAGGATTTGAGCTGCCAGACGTGGGAGCAGCCCGAGAGAAGTTAGGCCATGTTTTAAAGCGTTTCTCTGAGCTGCTAGACACAACAACGGACGGCCAAATATTCTTGGCGAGCGTTCGCGATCATGCCGGAACCATAATCATGCGGGCACGGCTTACGCTTGCTATCGAAGAGCTTGAAACGGCGTAGTGGCTTCACCATCCGCCTTCTCTCTTCCGCCTCATCCGCTGGAAGACTTCACAGTTGACTTCGGCTCTTCGCGAACGCTGCTTGTCCGATGGTGCGGCGCCGGGCCAGCTTCGCCATGCCGGCCTCTATCGTCTCTCGGTCCAGCTCATCGGGATCGAACGGGCCGCCGTACCATTCGAGCATCCGTTTGTGCTCGCGGTGTCGAGGCTTGGTGACGGCTTCTAGCAGGCTGCTGCAGAAGTCGCTGGCAGGCTTGTCGCGGAGATGATTCACTCTGTTAGAGGCAGGGGTGGGATCAGGCGATGCGCGGGCGCGGAGATCGGTCGGAGAACCTGTTCAGCTACGTCCGCCTGGAGGAACGCGTACCGGCCGATCATCCTCTGCGTCCGATCCGGGCGCTGGCGGACGAGGTTCTGGCCGGGCTGAGCGACCGCTTCGAGGGCCTGTACTCAGGACTGGGCCGCCCCTCGATCCCGCCTGAGATGCTGCTGCGTGCCACGCTGCTGCAAGCCTTCTTCTCGGTGCGCTCTGAGCGGATGCTGATGGAGCAGATCGATTACAATCTGCTGTTTCGCTGGTTCGTGGGGTTGGAGATCGATGCCGCGATCTGGCACCCGACGGTGTTCACGCACAACCGTGATCGGCTGCTGGAAGCGGACGTCGCCCGCGCCTTCCTGTCGGGGCTGCTGGCGCTCAAGCCGGTCAAGCGGCTGTTGTCGAGCGACCACTTCTCGGTCGACGGCACGATGATCGAGGCATGGGCCTCGACGAAGAGCTTCCGCCCCAAGGACGGTTCGGGCGAACCGCCAGGACCGGGCCGCAACGGCGAGCGCGACTTCCGCCGCGAGAAGCGCTCGAACGAGACCCACGCCTCGACCACCGACCCGGACGCCCGGCTCTACCGCAAGGCGGACGGTCAGGAGAGCCGGCTGTGCTACCTCGGGCATGCGCTGATGGAGAACCGCAACGGCCTGGTGGTGGACGCGGCTCTCACCCACGCCACCGGCACGGCCGAGCGCGAGGCCGCCCTGGCCATGCTCGATCGCCTGCCCCGTCGGCACCGGATCACGCTGGGCGCGGACAAGCTCTTCGATGTGGAAGCCTTCGTCGGCGATCTGCGGGCGCGGCAGGTGACGCCGCACATCGCGATCAACGGGGCAGTGTCCAAGACCGGCAAGGTGCGCAAGACCGCCCTCGACGGCCGCACCACCCGGCACGCCGGCTACGCGATCAGCCTGCGGTCTCGCAAGCGGATCGAGGAGGTCTTCGGCTGGATCAAGGCCCAGGCCGGGTTCGCCAAGGTGAAGGTCCGATCCCTGCCCAAGGTCGAGGCGGTCTTCACTTTCGCAGCCATCGCCTACAACCTCGTGCGCTTACCGAGGCTTCTGGCCGGAGCAGGCGCATGAGGGGCGACCCGAGCCGGGCGCAGACGCGGCCCGTAACCCGGGCTCCCATCGAAGAGGCAGAATCCAGCCTCTCGGACGTCGGCCAATCCGTGGCAAACACCGATAACGATCCAAACCGAGCGTAACACCAGACTTCTGCAGCAGCCTGCTAGAAACTCCTCGAAGCCTATCGTCCCGCCCACGTCCTCGGGAGGTGCCCGCCTCGCCCCGTCGAGGAAGCGCGGGTAGGCGACTGCGGGGTCCGCCGGGCCTAACTCTTCGACCGTAATGGTGTGCTGCCAGTTGTCCCCGAAGTCGTAGTTATAGGCGAAGGCGGTGGTGCCCCGATCAACGAGCGCCCCGAGCTTCGTGGTTTTGGCGCTTAGGGTGTTCCCGTCTGGCCACTCCGGGTGCGGGATGGCGTAGAGGACAGCCCCCTCCTGAAACTGGAAGAGGTGGTAGTCCTGAAAGGGCATCGCCGCCTGGATCACCTCATGAAGGAGCTTGAGGCTGGCAGTAAGCGGCACCGCCACGGTCCGCCAGACGGTGGGCTCAGTATCATCGAGCGTGATGCGAAGGCGGGCGATGCGACTCGGCTCGGGCATGCCGCAAGGTTACCGTCGAGGAAGCGTGGAGCAACCCGGAAGCCGCGCACAGCGATAGCCGGGTTCACCCCCCCCTTACCGTCTGGGCATGGACGGGGTGGGCCGTCGAGTATCCTCAAGCGGCCCACCCGATCCTTAGACTACCAACCCCCATAGCCGTGCGGGCGGTCGCAATCCCGTTGATAACCGTACCCGGCGTGGCGGAAGCTGTACCCGGCATTGTGGTAGCCGTAGCCCTCCGGGCGACCTCCGTAGAAGCGGGCGGGAGGAGGAGCGCGGTAGACCGGCGCTTCCTCATGGTCATACTCGCGGACTACTCGGGCGGGGCGATAAGGGACCACCGGGGATGCCCCGTAGTCGTACCCGTAAGCCGGCGCGGGGCGGCCATAGCCATAGCCGTATGCCGGGGCCTCATGGGCCTCTGCGACCGCGGCGCCTAGCAGAGCTCCCGCGGCAAGGCCGCCGATGACACCGGCTGCGATGGCGCCACCGCCCCGAGCTTCGGCAGCCGTCGTCCCCATAGCGCTCACCGCAACGAGCGCGGCGGCTGTGAGAGTTGCAAACTTCTTCATCGCCCATCCCCTGACACTTGAGGAGGCCGGCATCGTCCGCGGTGCCCGGTCTCTGTGACCCAGCCGGTGGTCTCTCGGCTGTGAGAAGGAGATTGGCAGAGCGCAGATGCACCGATGCTGAAACAGCTTGGCAGCATCTGTTCAGCTTGGGCGTGCGTGAGCCGAAGGCCTACCGAGCGGGCGGCTTGGTGCTGGCCTTGGGATTGACCCGGGCAGCAGCCTCCCGACGCTTTAATCCCATCACAGCTGCCGCTCGGATCAACCCGGCGCGGCGATACTTGCCCGGCCGTCATCCCAGACTTCAAGTCGAGTGCAGCATACCTCTGAGGTGAGCCGGGGAAAGGATGATGCCTTCGCTTGTGGTCACCCAAGGTGTCCCGGTGCCCTCGTTAAGCGCCTTGATCGCCTCGTGCCGCGCCTCTTGGAGGCTGGGCAGATCCCTTGGCTCTGTGGACTTCGTGCTCATGTAGCTGGACCAGACGGTCAGCGATGGCGGAGCCGGCCGCGGGAGTGATCGCGCCACCATCGCATGCGATTGGAACGGCAATGACGAGATGGACGCGGTCTGCGGCTCAGGATCGGCCAAGTTCCAGGCTGACGGATCGCTTCAAGGCGAAATCCGCGTCCAACGCGGCGAGGAAATTTCCTCATTGCCCGACGCTGCTCGACTTCTTCAACACCCTGCTAAACTATCCAAAGCGGGCAGGCTGCAATCCACCCAACCCGGTCGTAGAGAGGACGGACGGGTCCCGACCCAAATCTGCCGTAGAAGTCGCTGCGCCACGATCCAAGAAGCGGTCGTTCGTCGGTTAACGGATCCAGAAGTCGCCCTCTGCAACGAGCAGTTTCTTGCCGCTGTCCACTAAGCTCCCAAATCGCGACGTCCGCCTTTCCTAGCGGTCAAGGTTTGCAGGTCCCGCCCTACGACCCTTGGGATGGGTGGATGGCCACAGCCCGATGCTCAAGCCGAGACCGGCGCGCGCAGAAGGGTGTAAGTCTCCCGGTAACTGCGCGGCCCGATGACGGGAAGCAGTAGATTCCTGGCCCAACTCGGTATCCGTGCGGTCCGCGATAGGCGATCGGTCATCGCTTGGACATGGGCCACGCGGGGCCGGCGTAGCGCCTCGTACTCGGCACCGACCATGCCCCATTCGGTCCGCTCGGCAAGCAGCGCGGCCAGCACCAGCGCATCTTCCAGGGCGAGCGCCGCGCCCTGGGCCCAAACCGGTGCCATCGCGTGCGCGGCGTCTCCCACGAGCGCCACCCGGTTCCGGGTCCAGCTCGGAATGCGGACCTCTTTGAGCGGGGAATGATAAAGCGCTTCGGGCTGGGCCAGAACCGCATCAAGGGTGTCGCGGACGAGCGGTGGGAACGATGCAAAGGCAGTCCGGAAGGCCGCCAAGTCCTGCCCCCGTCCGGCGGTCTCGCCGACTGAGACCCAGCCGTAGACCTCGCCATGGTCGACGGGGATGAGCAGGAACAATCCGTTTGATCCAGCCCAAAGCGTCCACGCGTCAAGGCCTGGGTTCGGCGCCATGAAGCGCCAGCTCGCTGGGGCCAGCATCGCCGCTCCAAGCGCGGAAGCGCCGAACGTGTCGCTTCGAACCCGCGAGTGGACACCGTCGGCGCCGACGAGGAATCCGCCGGTTTCGGCCGTCCCATCCTGAAGCTCGACCGCGACGCCCCTCGGCATCTGCCGGACGGCGCTGATCTCAGATCCCGGCCGGAGATCGGTCGGGGGAAGGTCGAGCGTCAGGAGGCGCAGCAGGTCGGCGCGACGCACACAACGCGGGCACGCTTCTTCCCCCCAGAACGCCGCCTCGTCGATTCCGAAGAGGAGGCGCCCGCTCTCGGTGCGGTACTCGCGCCGACGGACGGGTGAGCCGATGTTGCGCAGGGCTTCGCTCAAGCCGAGCTGGCGGAGAGCTTGGACTGCGTTCCCCGGCAGGTTGATGGCGAGGCCCGCATCGGCCGGCGTCGGGCGCCGCTCCAGGGTCAGCGAGGGAATGCCGCGTCGCTGCAGCGCTCGCCGCATGGCAAGTCCGGCGATACCGCCCCCGGCTATAAGCACCCGGCCCGCTGCGCTGTCGTCCATGCTGTCTCGCCTCGTTGCCTGGCCCGTCGTCATCGTGACAGCGGCGTCGTCAAGCGCAGGGCCATGCTGGAGAAGACACCATCCCGGCGGATCAGCCCGTGCATCAGCGCGGCACCGAGATGGGCGAGGATGAGACCGAACAAGGCGTAGGCCAGCACCGTGTGAAGTGGACGCAGCCAGGCGTAGATCGTGGGATCGCGCGGCAGGATCGGCGGGAGCACCACCGCGCCGCCAAGCCCGATGGGGTACCCGGCCGCCGACAGCATCGCCCAACCGATCAGCGGCAACCCGAGCATCAAGCCGTAGAGCAGGATGTGCGAGGCGTGCGCAGCCTGTCGCTGCCAGCCCGGAAGGTCCGCCGGCAGTTCGGGCGGCGGATGACGCCAGCGGTTGACGAGGCGGAGGGCCGCGAGGATCAGGATGCCGATGCCGAGGGGGCGGTGCAGCGCCACGAGGGCGTCATAGTGCGCCAGAGAGGTCACCATCGCCACGCCGATGAACAGCATGGCCAGGATCATGCCGGCCATGGCCCAGTGCAGCAGCCGGGCCGGTCGGTTGAAGTTCATGGTGGTGCTCACAATCCGGCTCCTGCAGCGGGGACATCGTGGACTGCGCTCGGGGCCTTCGGCTCGCCGGCGCGTCGCGTGAAGGATTGCGCGTAGGCCGCCGAGCGCGCGCTGAGCAGCGGATCGTCCGATCCCGCGATGCCGGCGGGCAGGACCAGGGGGTCGAAGTTCACGTCGCGGCAATTGCCGCTGGCCTCCGCCTCCGTCGCGGTCACGATCACCGTCCCGAGGTCGAGGCTCGTCCGCTCGGCCGGCCAGGGACGCGTCGCGTCCGCTGTTGGATCGCCTGCGTCGCCGAGGGTGGCGACAAGGTGCCAGCGGACGGGCGCCCGACGGACCGCGGACTCGAAGTCGTCGAACAGGTAATTCTTGTCCGCGCGTGCGGTCTGGGCCGCACTCTCGGCTGTGACGGCCTGCTCCGGCACGAACGCCCAGCGAACGGGCGTTTGCGTGCCGTCTCCGGCAACGAATCGGAAAGCGTTCAAGCCCCGGAAGGTGTCGTCGGAGAACCCGGAGGTGATCGTGCGCGCTTTGATCAAGGCCGCCGCCGTCGCGCTCTCGGGGTTCGCGGCGAAGAAGGCTTTGAGTGCCTCGGGATCGGGCTTGCCCGTGGCCGGATCGGGCTTGGCGGCGAGAAGCTGGGCATAGAACGCCTCCGAGGTCCGCACCGGGAAGACCGGGATGTCGTTGTTGCCGGTGCGCCATTCCTCGCCGTCGGGAAGTTGGAAACGGAGTGCGAGGCTGCGGACCGTGGTCGATGCATCTGCTGCGTAGGGCTGGCCGCCCGCGAGCGCGATGCGCCCGGTGACCGGGGTGATCTGACCCGCCGCGAACAGCGACGCCTTCGATAGTCGCGCGCCCCGGCCGGTACTCTCGAAGCGGCCGGCTAGGCAGAGCCCCTTGGCGTGGTTACGCCGGAATCCCGGATGCGGGCCGTTGACCCGCTCGAAGCGGTCGACGATCCGAGCCTGGGTCAGGGCGCCCGGCGAGAACCAGCCGCCGACATAGGCGAAGGCCCCCGCAGCACCGACGACAAGCCCTCCGATGGCACCGAGCCGCAGGAGGACGGCGCGCGGGTTCAGAGCCGGACTAGCGCCGGTCAGGTCGTTGAGGAGGGACATAGCTGGCCTTCAGATCTTCTTCGCGGTGGCGCGGCGGATGTCATTGGCGAGTGGGTGAAGGACCACCGGGTCGGCCGCTCCTACAAGGCTGTAGCCGAGCCCGTCCTGAGCCCAGGCGTAGCCGTTCGACGTCGCGGAGATGTGCGTCTGCATCGGCGCGTCGCCGGGCACGGACATCGGCCGCATCAGCATCACGAAGCGCGCGCCGTGCCCGTCATCGTACATCAGCAGCCCGGCGGGCCCCTGCTGCGTCGCGACGAGGCGCCCGCCCATAAGGTGATAACCGGAGCTGCTAAGGTCCGGCACGCCCACCGGCCGCTTGAGCCGGGCCGAGAACCAGCCCGCGAGTTCGTCCCGGTCGGCGGCAGCGAGCTCGACGGGCCGGGTGTGGTCCGGAGCATAGACCGCGTAGTTCATGCTCGCCGCCTGGGCCAACGCTTCGATCCCAGCCGGCGCCGACGAGACCACATCGCGCAGGCCCCAGCCTCCGGCGCCGCCGAGGAGAAGAAGCAGACCGGCTGCCATCGCCTGCCAGACGGGACGTTGCGGGCGACGGCGTGCCTCGACGATCCGCGACAGGTCCAGCTGGGCAGGGACCGGCTCCGCGGCGATGGGCGCGAAGGCGGCCCGCATCTCCTCGCCGAGGGCGACGAGGCGGTCGACGCGCGCCCGCGCCTCGGGATGGTCGTTGAGATAGGTTTCGACCTCGCGCCTGCGGGCGGCATCCAGCCGCTCGTCCAAGAGGCGCTGGAGATCGTCGTCGCTGATGGGACGCATGGTCATTTCACCCTCCGCAGGAGCGGCCGCTTGGCCGGAACGGCCGCCTCCGCGCCGTCCATCAGCTGGAGCATCCGGTCTCGGGCCCGTGACAGCCGGGACATCACGGTGCCGGTCGGGATGGCGAGGATTTCCGCCGTTTCGGCGTAGGACAGGCCCTCCACCGTCACGAGGAGGAGGACGCTGCGCTGCTCCTCCGGCAGGGCATCGAGCGCGCTCATCAAGTCGCGGTGGCGAAGGCCGCTCTCCTGTGTGGGTGCCACAGCGAGGTTGGCTTCCGCCGTATCCTCGATCGGCATGTGCGCACCTCGCCGCGCGCGCTGGCGCATCTGCGTCACGGCGAGGTTGTGGAGGATGGCGAAGAGCCAGGTTCGCGTGTCGCCATCGACTTGGCGCTGGTGCCACCGACCGACGGCCCGTTCCAGGCAATCCTGGACGAGATCGTCGGCATCGGTGGGATTGCGCAGGAGAGCACGGGCGTAGCGGCGGAGGACCGGGATCAGCGGCTCGATGAGGCGCATCATGTCCGTCATGTCCGATCTCCTGGCATGGGCGGGACCCCTCCGTGCGCAAGCCAAACGATGTGAGTCTGCTCTGGGCTTGGCTTCGGAGGCATGGACGCTGCCAATCCGGGATTATTCCACGCACGCGGCGATCTTTTTCAGGCTCGCATCACGTACGCATGCTCGGTGATGTGGCTAGGAATACGAGCATCAAAATTCTTCGACGCGACCTGGAATAAGCAGCCGAAGACGTCGTCTGTCCGGCATCCCTGCTTAGCGTTGCTCGATCAGGCAGGAAATACTGGAGATTGAACATGACGATGCTCAAGACTGTTTCGGCCCTCGTTTTCGCGTCTGCCTGCACCCTTGCCGCCTTGACCGGAGCCTCCCAGGCCCGGACCGTTTCCCATCCCACCGAGGACCCGTCGACCACGGGCTCGGTCCTGCCGCAGGCGCGGTCAGCCTACTGGCTCGGCGGGATGGACACCGACAGCGGCAACGCGCGGAACCCTGCCCTTCCAGGCTATGCTCAGGGGCGCGGCCAGGAGACAGGCGGCCCCGCCCGTGAGCTGATCCCGAACTAGCCCGGCTTTCCCCGAGCGCGGACGAGCCCGCGCTCGGGAACGCTCGACACCATCCAGTCAAAGCAAATTGTTTGAGACCGGTACCGCGGTCCAGACGCAGGCATCATGCGAGCAACCGGGGACGGTCGCCCGCGCGCGGGTTCGACTGAGAGGGATGGCCAGTGTTTTGATTTTACGACCGTAACGCTCCCGCGTGCCGATGAAACGCTGCAGACATCTGCGGGAGGCAGACACTCAACAGGCGCAGCAAGGGTTAGTCGCCCTCTGAGCGCATTCCGAGGTGTCTTCTATATCTGAGCATAGCCTAATCCGTCACATCGCCGGGTTGGTAGTCTCGCTTATGAAGCGCAGACGCATCTCGATTATAGGCAAATAGCATTCGAGGACGAGGAAAAGGTGATGCAAATTCTGGCCGATCATTCCAGCTTGAGGCCACCCCCCAAAATAGCGCCTCCCTACAAATTTAACATCGGCGCTGCAGACATCGTTGTTGTCTCCGACGGGGTGCTTGATATTGGGCCTCCGGCCATCGCGTTCGGCGGCAGCCCGACGGAAGAGCTTGAACGGCGCTTGAAGCAAAATTTCTTGCCGACCAAAAGCATCACGATCCCCATGAATATCCCCGTTATCTCTATAAACGGAAGAAATGTGATTTTTGAAACTGGGATCGGATCCTCGAAAATTTTCGGGAGCAGCGGTGGCTTATTGCAGGATGGCTTGATAGCAGCTGGTATCCATCCAGGAAGCATAGACGCTGTTGTGTGCTCGCACCCTCATCCCGATCATATCGGCGCGCTGTGCGATGACAAAGGCAATCCCCAATTTCCAAATGCCACAATTTATTTGACAAAGATTGATTTTGATTATTGAACCGACGAATTATATTTTGAATCACCAATTGGTTTCGCGGTTCGGATAGCGCGAAACAACCTGCTGCCAGTGAGAAATCGGATTGCTTTCTTCAAAGACAATGAAGAATTCTTGCCGGGAATACAGGCCATTTTTACGCCAGGCCATACCGCAGGACATAGTTGCTTTCGGCTTCACTCAGGTGATGAGCAACTGTATATTATTGGCGATCTGGTGCATCATGCGGCATTGATTTTAGAAAGTCCAAACCTCAAGTTTTTTGCTGATATTGACCCGGATCAGGCAGTAAAATCAAGGATAGGCCTGCTATCAAGCATCGCTGAAACGCGCGCACGCTTATTTGCATGCCATTTTCCATGGCCTGGTTTGGGTCATGTTGCTGTCGACGGCGACGGCTTCAGATACTATCCTAGCGAAATTCGATGGTAAAATTGATTATCATCCATCAAGGCTGAGTTTCGCTACCCTCAAGGAAATGACCGTCAACCGGGGTGTTCAGACCCTCAAAGATCCGGAAACTCTCCTGCCAAGTGGTCGATCAGGGATCGGACGCCGGGCGGCAGGCCGCGGTGGGTCGTGAAAACCAGATGGACGATGCCGTCCCTGCTCCGCCAGTCCCGGAAGACACGGACGAGCCTTCCGGCGTCGATGTGTGCTGCACAGGCGTGATCGGGCAGGAAGGCAACGCCCAGTCCGTCCGCTGCGGCATCGCAGAGAACGGCGTAGTCGGCGCAGGTCAGGCGCGGCTCGTGGCGCATCACATGCGCTGTTCCGTCCTCTCGCTCCAACATCCAGGTGGTTTCACCCACCTCGTCGCTCGTGCCCATGGTCGGGACGGACGCGAGTTCGGCAAGGCCGGCGCCGAGGCCGTTCGCGAACCGCGGGCTTGCGACGAGGATCCAGCGAGAGCGGCCGAGTGACCGCATGGTGAGGGACGCATCGCTCGTCAGCTCGTGTCGAACGCGCAGCGCGACGTCGATCCGCTCCTCGATCAGGTCGACGGCTCGATCCGTCACGACGAGTTGGAGCTGGACCTTTGGGAAGCGGTCGAGGAAACCTCGCACGATAGCGGAGACGACCTTCACGAGGTTCCGCGGGCAACTCATGCGGATCCGCCCATGCGGTTCAGCTTGGGCTTCCGCGATGAGCGCTTCGGCCCGCTCCGCCTCCAGCATGATGGCGCGGCAACGCTCGTAGAAGGTCTGTCCGACTTCAGTGACGCGGAAGCGCCGGCTGGAGCGCTCGATGAGCCGCACCCCAAGTCGGGCTTCCAGCGCCGAGACACGCCGGCTCAGCTTCGACTTCGGCTCGCGAAGCGCCCGGCCTGCGGCGGTGAAGCCGCCATGGGCAACGACCTCGGCGAAGGTGACGTAATCGTTGAGGTCTGGGCGCATCATCGTTCCCCGATTGGAACGCTAAGTGCCATTTCCACTGCCTGTTCGCATCATCGTTCTGGGAGCATCTCTCTCGTCAGCGGCTCACACGCAGCCGAACCATGGAGAGCGATGATGACCGGCAGATTCCAGGACAAGGTGGTGGTGGTGACTGGTGGCACCAGCGGCATCGGCCTCGCCGCCGCCAAGGCCTTCTCGCGCGAGGGCGCCTCGGTGTTCGTGACCGGTCGCCGTCAGGACGCGCTCGACGCGGCGGTAGAGCAGATCGGCGGCCGGGTCACCGGCGTTCGGGGCGACATGGCGAACCTCGCCGACATCGACCGCCTCTACGATGCCGTCCAGCAGAAGCACGTGCAGATCGACGTCGTCTTCGCCAATGCCGGCGGTGGCGCGTTCGCGCCGCTCGGTACCATCACCGAAGAGCAGTTCGATAGCACCTTCGATACCAACGTGAAGGGCACGCTCTTCACTGTCCAGAAGGCCCTTCCGCTTCTGAAGGATGGCGGCGCGGTGGTGCTGACCGGCTCGACCGCTGGCAGCGAAGGGACGCCGGCCTTCAGCGTCTATTCCGCTAGCAAGGCAGCCGTTCGCAACTTCGCGCGCACCTGGATCCTCGACCTGAAGGAGCGTCGCATCCGCGTCAACGTGGTCAGCCCCGGTGCGACGCGCACGCCGGGCCTCGTCGGCCTTGCCGGCGACGATGCCGAGAAGCAGCAGGGCCTTGTTGATTTCCTGGGCTCTCGCATCCCCCTCGGACGCGTCGGCGAAGCGCCCGAGATCGCCAATGCGGTCCTGTTCCTGGCCTCCGACGAGGCGAGCTTCGTCAATGGCGTTGAGCTGTTCGTCGATGGCGGTCAGGCACAAGTCTGACGAGGCGGGTTGAACGCTCACAGATCAAGAGCTGTCATCAACCGACGCTACTCTCGTGGTTTCGCCTTCGCTGATCCCTGTCCGCGGTCAGCTACCGAAAGCCGACGACGTGAGCAACCATGCCCGCTTCTCGCCGAATTTCATGAGAAGCGGACTGGCCGCTTGCCACCCGACCCGGTCTTTGACGCTTGTCAGGCCATTGTCGCAAGGTGGACATCTAAAGTAAGGCGCCACGCTTTCACGGATACGACCGCGTGCCTAAATATCCCCGGTGCCCGTCCTCCTAGCGCTTGGCGCCGCCCTCCTGTTCGGTCTTGTGTTCGGCCCCCAGTGGTGGGTGCGCCGGGCGATGCAGCAACATGACACTGAGAGGCCGGACTTGCCCGGGACCGGAGGCGAACTCGCCCGCCATCTGCTCGACTTGGCGAGGCTGGAGCACGTCCTCGTCGAGATAGCGCCAACCGACCACTACGACCCAGTTGCGAACGTCGTGCGGCTGTCGCCGGGCAATCATGACGGCCGATCGATCACGGCGGTCGCCGTTGCGGCACACGAAGTAGCCCACGCGCTCCAGCACGCGGCGGGGGACCGGCTCCTCGCAGCGCGGGTGAGGTTCGCCCCGGTCGTGCAGGGCTTCGAGTTCGCCGCGGGCATGGTGATGATGACCGCGCCCGTGGTACTCGCCTTCGTCCATTCGCCTGCACTGCTCGCCCTGCAGGTGGGAATCGGCATCGCGCTCCTCGGCGTTCGCGTCCTGTTCCACTTCCTAACGTTGCCCGTCGAATTCGATGCGAGCTTCCGCCGGGCCCTGCCCATCCTGGAGACGGGTCGCTACCTCGACGCAGGCGATATGCCCGGCGCCCGCACCGTACTGCGCGCCGCCGCCCTCACGTACGTGGCCTCGTCCCTCATGGCGCTCGTGAACATTGCCCGCTTTCGGCGGCTCCTCCCGTTCTAAAACCGCCGAGGCGAGGAGCCGATGCGCCTGCCCGCCAAACTGCGAGCGGACCGCCACCTTCGGAACCAGACTTGGCCATTCCTCCCAGTTGCTCAGCGCCATGAGCAGACATCAGCCCCATGCCTGGAAGCAGACGTTCCGTTTGCGACCCAATTCGGTCGTTCAGCGCTCCAGCGTATGCGCCCGGAAGCAGACGTTCGGGACACTGGTAAACGCAAGCGCACCGTTAAACCCATGAATATGATGCTTGAATGATATTGTGCGCTAAAATGAGATATAAGGCGCCTATAAACAACGGTTATATCAATTAATATGGCATAATTTTTATAAATACTTGCAAGGATATAAAGTGTGATATTCAGCTGATTGATGCAATTAATACTTCGCCAGTCATTATAACAAAATTTGATATTCATGTCAGCGATTGAAATAAGGAAAAATCCACCCCGGGGCCTGCATGCCGGCAAATTTTATTCACAAATCTAAGATTGTCACATTCGCGTTTGAGCATTGTATTACGGATCGCTTCAGCCTGCAGGGCGCAGCCAAGGATAAGTTCATTTGGATCGAGTTGCCCGATACGCGCTGTATTTTACCCCCGCTCCCGGCTCGGCCCTCGCCGCCTTCGGCGACGCGATTCTCGGCCTCGGCCCAGCGCCCGGCCCCAATGCGCTGCGGGCAATCCTCGCCGCCAACACTGCGGAGCAGCGCGTCTACGGGTTCCACGCCACCCTGAAGGCGCCGATGCGCCTCGCCCCGGGCGCCACCGAAGCGGATCTCCTCGCGGCGGCCGCGGCGCTGGCAGCGCCCCGGTTCCCGCTGCCCGTCGGCCCTATGCGGGTCGCCGACCTGGGGAATTTCGCCGCCCTGGTGCCGGAGGCGCCGCCCTCCGCCCTCGGCCTCCTCGCAGCCGAATGCGTCGCCGCGCTCGATCCCCTGCGCGCGCCCCTCACTGAGGCCGAGCGCGCCCGCCGTCGCCCCGAGCGCCTGGACCCCCGCGGCCGGGCGCTGCTGGAGCGCTGGGGCTACCCACACGTGTTCGAGGCCTTCCGCTTTCACATGACACTCACCGGCCCCCTCGAGCCGGAAGACCTGTCGATGGCCCTACCTCTGCTGGCCGAGGCCGCTGCTGGCCTGCCCGACCTCGTGATCGATGCCGTGAGCGTGGTCGTTCGAGACGGCGCGGCGCCGTTTCGCCTCCTGCGCCGCCTGCCCTTCGCCGCTTGACAGGACCTCGCTATGGCCTCCGACCGCCTCGGCCTCGATCCGGCCGTCCACCCCACGGCCGATCTCTGGGATTGCCGCCTCGGCCGCTTCACCGAGGTCGGCGCGCGCACGCGCCTGAGCGAGACCAGCCTCGACGACTATTCGTACATCGTCGAGGACGGGCAGGCGAACTATACCGCCATCGGCAAGTTCTGCTCTATCGCCTCACACGTGCGGATCAATCCGGGCAACCACCCGATGGAGCGGGCCTCGCAGGCGCACTTCACCTATCGGGCCAGCGCCTACTGGCCGGGAGAGGCCGCGGACGAGCCGGCTTTCTTCGCCCGGCGCCGTGCCCTGCCCGTCACCATCGGCCACGACGTCTGGATCGGGCACGGGGCCGTGATCCTGCCCGGGCGGACCATCGGCACCGGGGCGGTCGTGGGCGCGGGCACGATCCTGACCCGGGACGTGGCGCCCTACACCATCGTGGTCGGCAATCCAGGCCGCGTCGTGCGGCGCCGTTTCCCGGAGGCGGTAGCCGAGCGCCTGTTGGCCCTCGCCTGGTGGGACTGGGACCACGACCGCCTGCGCCTAGCCCTGCCGGACTTCCGCGCTCTTGCGATCGAGGCATTCCTGGAGCGCTACGAAGCCATAGCACAATAAGTCCATCTATTGTTTAGCCGGACAACTGTCATTTAACTGTCGCGCACGACGGGTCTACCGGCGCTCAACATAAATCGCCGGGAAACAGCATGCTGATCCTTGAAGATCTGAGCCGTAGATACGGCAACCGTCGCGCGGTGGACGGGATTTCCCTCGCCATCCCGCGCGGCCGCTTCGTCGGCGTGATCGGGCGCTCGGGCGCCGGCAAGTCGACCCTCCTACGGATGGTCAACCGCCTCGCCGAGCCGACGGGCGGGCGCATCCTGTTCGACAGCCTCGACATCACCGCCCTGCATGGTCGCGACCTCCGGCGCTGGCGGGCGCGCTGCGCGATGATCTTCCAGCAGTTCCACCTCGTTGGCCGCCTCGACGTGCTGAGCAACGTCCTGATGGGACGGATCTCCGAGGTGCCCCGGCACCGATCCCTCCTCAAGCTCTGGTCGGAGCGCGAGCGCGCCCTGGCGCTGGCTGCCCTCGACGAATTCGGCATGGGGGACTTCGCCGCCCACCGGGCCGACCAGCTCTCCGGCGGCCAGCAGCAGCGCGTCGCCATCGCGCGGGCGATGATGCAGGCTCCCGACCTGATCCTGGCCGACGAGCCCGTGGCGTCCCTCGATCCGCGCAACACCCGCATCGTCATGGATGCCCTCGCGGAGGCCAACCGGCGCCACGGCATCACCGTGCTTTGCAACCTGCACTCCCTCGACCTGGCTCGCAGCTACTGCGACCGCCTCGTCGGCCTCGCCGACGGCCGCCTCGTCTTCGACGGCGCACCCGCCGACCTCACCGAGGACGTCGCCCGCCAGCTCTACGGGCTGGAGGCGGGCGAGGTGCTCGACGCCCCCGCCGCGCCCGCACGCCCCCGGGCCTATCCCGCCGCCCTCGTCGCCTGATCCGTCACCCCCGACCCAGGACCCTGCCATGCTGACCCGTCGCACCCTCGCCGGAGCCCTCGCGCTTGCCCTCCTAGCCGTCCCGGCCGCCGCGCAGGATTGGAAGGCGACCTATCCCGAGCTGACCCTGGCGGTGATCCCGGCCGAGAACGCCTCGGGCACCACGGACCGCTACGCGCCGATGACCGCCTACCTGTCGAAGGCCCTCGGCGTGCCGGTCAAGCTGCGCATCGCCAACGACTACGCCGCCGTGATCGAGAGCCAGCGCGCCGGCAACGCCCAGCTCGCGTTCTACGGCCCCGCCTCCTTCGCCCGCGCGGTGATGACCGGCGTGAAGATCGAGCCCATCGTCAACCAGCGCCACGACACCGGCGCCTCGGGCTACTATTCGGTGATCTACGTGCGCGCCGACAGCCCGTACAAGACGATCGAGGACCTGAAGGGCAAGAACCTCGCCCTGGTCGACCCCAACTCTACCTCCGGCAACCAGGCGCCGCGCTTCTTCCTACACAAGGCCGGCCACCCGGTGGACGCGTTCTTCGGCAAGACCGTCTATGCCGGCAGCCACGAGAACGCCGTCCTCGCCCTCGTCCAGGGCACCGTGGACGCGGCGGCCAACCTCTACAACACCGACACCGACACCATGGTCACCCGAATGTCCACCAAGGGCATGCTCAAGAAGCCCGACGGCTCGGCCATGGGCCAGGGCGATTTCCGCGTGGTGTTCAAGTCCGACTTCCTGCCCGAGGGGCCCTTCGCCATGCTGGCGAGCCTGCCGGACGACCTGAAGGCGCGCATCCGCGACGCCCTCGTGGCGATGCCGACGGCCGACAAGGCGGCCTTCGACCGGCTTTCGGACGGCAAGGACCAGGGTCTCACCGCCGTCACCCTGAAGGATTACCAGCCGGTCATCGAGATGCTGAAGTTCAACGACGAGCAACGCCGCAAGTCTTGACCCGAGTTCGTGTAAGCCGCCTGTGACGACCGATGCCTGAGCGGATCACACCCCTGCCCCCGGACCGGGCCGCCGCCCTGGCGGGGGCCTATGACGGCGCCGTCGCCGCAAGCCGGCGCCGGACCTGGGTCGGCCTCGCCGCGCTCGGTGTCCTCACTGGGCTCGCCGCCCAGGCGGCCGAGGTTCGTCCCTGGGTGCTCGCGGCTCATATCGGCCGCTTCACCGACTACATCGCCCAGATCCTGCCGCCCCTGACCCTGGCGAACCTGCCGGGGGACCTCGCCGACTGGTACTGGGGCTGGCCGAAATGGCTCGCGCTGCTGGGCGAGACCCTGCTGATGGCCTATCTCGGCACCCTTCTGGGAGCGATCGGCGGGTTCCTCCTGTGCTTCTCCGCCGCCGCCAACGTGGCGGGCAGCCGGACGGCATGCTTCGTGGTGCGGCGCGGGCTGGAATTCTGCCGCACCGTGCCGGAGATCGTGTTCGCACTCATCTTCGTGATCGCCTTCGGGCTCGGGCCGATGGTGGGCGTGCTGGCGCTAGCAATTCACACCACCGGCGCGCTCGGCAAGCTGTTCTCCGAGGTCGTTGAGAACATAGACATGAAGCCGGTCGAGAGCCTCACCGCCGCCGGGGCCGGGCGGATCGAAACCCTACGCTTCGCGGTGCTGCCGCAGGTGCTGTCGAACTTCGTCTCCTACGGGCTGCTGCGCTTCGAGGTCAACGTGCGGGGCGCCGGGGTGATGGGCTTCGTCGGTGCCGGCGGCATCGGACAGGAGCTCCTCGTGGCGATCCGCAACTTTTACTACGCCGATGTCAGCGCGATCCTGGTCCTCATCATCCTCACCGTGATGGCGATCGATCTCGGCACCGAGCGCCTGCGCCACCATCTCCTCGGGAGCCTGCGATGACCGGGCCCGACATCGATGCGGCCGAGATCGCCGCCCTGCGCCGGCGCTTTCCGGAGAGCTTCCGGTCGGCCTGGCGTAGCCGCCTCTGCGGGGCCCTCGCGCTCGCCGGCCTCGTCGCCCTTGCGGGCTACGCGATGGTCCGCCTCGACTTCTCCGCCGCCCGCCTGCTTAACGGCCTTGGCCGCCTCGGCGAGTTCAGCCTGCTGATGCTGCCCCCTGAAGCTGGCGGCCGGGCCTGGGCGTTTCTGCAGGCGCTGGCCGAGACCCTCGGCATCGCCTTCATCGGTACGCTGGCGGCGGCGCTCCTCGCGTTCCCGGTGGCGTTCCTAGCCGCCCGCAACGTCGTACCGAACCCGTTCGCGCACTTCATCGTGCGGCGCGGCCTCGACGTGGTGCGCTCCGTCGACGTGCTGATCTGGGCGCTGATCTGGATCAACGTCGTCGGGCTCGGCCCCTTCGCGGGGGCGCTGGCCATCGCCTGCGCGGATTTCGGAGCACTGGGTAAGCTGTTCTCGGAAGCCGTCGAGACCGTCGACGGCAAGGCCGGCGAGGGCGTCTCCGCCTCCGGCGGGGCCGAGCTTCACCGTATCCGCTTCGGCCTCATCCCGGCCGTGCTCCCGGTGCTCGGTAGCCAGGTGCTGTACTTCTTCGAGTCGAACACCCGGTCGGCCACCATCATCGGCATCGTCGGCGCGGGCGGCATCGGCCAATACCTGACCGAACTGATCCGCGTCCTCGAACTGCGCCAGGTCGCCTTTTTGATCCTGATGATCCTCGTGACCGTGGCGATCATCGACGCCATCTCCGGGCGCCTGCGCCGGGCCTTGATCGGCGCCGCTGCGCGGTAGGCTTCACTCCACCACCAACTCTACGCGATCGGCGGCGAACAGGCTGCGGGTGGCCTGGATGCGCCGGCCGTCCCCGTCCACGTTCACGCTCGACAGGATGATCAGGCTGCGGCCGGGGGCAATGTCGAGGCGTTCCGCCTCCTCGGGGCTCGCCGGGCGGGCGCCGATCCGGGTCGAGAGCCGGGTGTAGTCGGCGACCCCGAAGCCCGCATAGGCGCGGGTGATCGAGCCGCTGGCAGCGTAGGCCGCGTCGAAGCCAACAAAGCGCGGCAGCGGCAGGCAGGTCCGGGCCGTCGAGATCGGTGCGCCGTCGGCCCGGTGCATGGTGTGAAGTTCGAGGACCGGTGCGCCGGGGGCGATCCCCAAGGCCTCAGCCCAGTCCGGTCCGGCGGGCCTGGTCGCAGCCGCGATCAGGTCGCCCCAGGCCTCGCGGCCGGTGCGGGAAACGATCTCGGAGAATCGGGTCCGGGGACCGATCGGGTAGGGGATCGGCCCCTGCTCGACGAAGCTGCCCTTGCCCTGCGTGGTGCGCACCAGCCCATCCTCGGCGAGCACGCCGAGCGCGCGCCGTACCGTGTGCCGGTTCACGCCGAAGCGCGTGGCCAGGGCTGATTCGGCCGGCAGCTGCGCCCCGGCGGCGACCGCTCCGCTGCGGATCTCGCCCGCCAGCGCATCCGCAATCTGCCGCCACGCGGCCAAGCCGCCCCCGCGCTGGAGCGCCGTCACGCTCGTGTCGCCCGCCTCATTCATGTGTTGCCTGCGCGGATTGCTCGCATGACGTCCTCGAAAGCTGTTGCGCCCACTCATCCACTTGTCTAAACATATAGACATGTCTGGAGTTCGATCGATGCCGCGTGCCAGCCAAACACCACCTGAGAACCCGATGCCAGACCTCGCCGCGCGCCGACGTGCGATGGCGCGGGCCGGCGAGGCGACCGCCGACGAGTTGCGAGCTGCCCTGGCGCAAACCGGGGCCGTCGCCAAGGCGCAGGACTTGCGCCCGACCGAGACCGGTCTGGTGATGGTCCGCGGGCGGATCGGTGGCGACGGACGGGCCTTCAACGCCGGCGAGGCCACGGTGACCCGCGCGGCGGTGCGCCTGCCCGGCGGCGAGACCGGCTTCGCCTACCATCTCGGCCGCGACCGGGTCCGCGCCCGCCTCGCCGCCATCCTGGACGCGCACTGGCAGCGCCC
>NZ_VRUX01000129.1:0-9342 GCF_008039885.1 Methylobacterium sp. WL103 | reverse complement strand
CCGGCAAGTCCGCGGAGGGCAGGCCCGCGGAGGGGGCGGCAAGCGCCACGCCCGCGGTCAGCGCGAGGCCGAGGGCGACGATCTGCGAGCGTGTGAGGGACGCCATGGATGCGGTCACTCCCTGGGACCCGGTTTCGACGGATGCCGGCAAAGGACAGCCTCGGGCCGGAGCGTTAAGAACGCATTAACCGCGTGCGCGAAGGGTTTGCGCGGGGGGGGCGGAAGCCCTATGTCTGCGCCGCCCGCAACATGGCGCCGGACCACCGGCGACTGCCGGACCGGGCGAAGTGACCGGCTGGGACGCCCGAGATGACCGAGACCACTGCGCGCCGCCTGCGGGGCTCCATGACCGCACTGGTGACGCCGTTCCGCGACGGCGCCTTCGACGAGGCGGCGTTCCGAAAGTTCGTGGCTTGGCAGATCGAGCAGGGCAGCCACGGCCTGGTCCCGACCGGCACCACCGGCGAGAGCCCGACGCTCACCCACAGCGAGCACGACCGCGTGGTCGAATCCTGCATCGACGAGGCCGGCGGCCGCGTGCCGGTGATCGCCGGCGCCGGGTCGAACTCCACGACGGAGGCGGTCGAGCGGGCGCGGCACGCGGAGAAGGCGGGCGCCGACGCGGTGCTCGTGGTCACGCCCTACTACAACAAGCCGACGCAGAACGGGCTCTACGCCCACTTCAAGGCCGTCAACGACGCGGTCGGCATCCCGATCATCATCTACAACATTCCTCCGCGCTCCGTCGTCGACATGAGCGTCGAGACGATGGCGCGCCTGTTCGAACTCAAGAACATCGCCGGGGTGAAGGACGCGACCGCCAAGATCGATCGCGTCAGCCTTCAGCGCCAGGCCATGGGCGAGGGTTTCATCCAGCTTTCAGGCGAAGATGCGACCGCGCTCGGCTACAACGCCCACGGCGGCCACGGCTGCATCTCCGTGGTCTCGAACGTGGCGCCGAGGCTCTGCGCCGACTTACAGGAGGCGACGCTGTCCGGCGACTACGCCAAGGCGCTGCAGCTACAGGACCGGCTGCTACCGCTCCAGGTCGGGCTGTTCGCCGAATCGAACCCCTCCCCGGTGAAGTATGCCCTGGAGCGTCTCGGCCACATGAGCGCCGACGTGCGCCTGCCGCTGGTTCCGGTCTCGGACGAGACCAAGGCGATCGTCGACGCGGCCCTACGCCATGCCGGCCTCCTGGCCAGCTGACGCCGCGCACCAAAGAAACCGATGGCTCCCAAACCCGAACCGAACCGCCGCATCGTCGCCGACAACCGCGCCGCACGCTTCCACTATGCGATCGAGGACACCCTGGAGGCCGGTATCTCATTGACCGGCACCGAGGTGAAATCGCTGCGCAGCGGCCGCGCGACCATCGGCGAGGCCTATGCTGGGCCATCCGGCGGCGACCTGATGCTGTTCAACGCCTACATCCCGGAATACGTCCAGGCGAGCCGCTTCAACCACGAGACCAAGCGCCCGCGGCGCCTGCTGCTGCATCGCCGCCAGATCGACAAGTGGATCGGCGCGACGCAGCGCCAGGGCTACACGGTGGTGCCCTTGAAGATCTACTTCAACGAAAAGGGCCGTGCGAAGGTCGAGCTCGGCCTCGGCAAGGGCAAGCAGGCCCACGACAAGCGCGAGGCCAGCAAGGAGCGCGACTGGCAGCGCGATCGCGCTCGGATTTTACGCGACCGGGGGTAGGTCTCGGATCGCTGCACGCAGGCCGCCACGCCGGGCAACGGGAACACGGATCGCGCCAAAACCCCAACGCACCTCCCCTCCCCCTTTGCGGAGGAGGGAAGGCGCGGATGCCTCACGCAATGTTAGAGTTCGACGGTACGCCTGAGAGTGCGAGCCGTAACGCCGCTTCTCGCACGCCTCTCCCCTTGAGTCGGAGCGACGCCATGGATCCGAACCTTGCCCTGCCCGCCGACCTCCCCGCCCCGATCGACGACGGCGCGGCGGCGCATCTGGTCGAGATGCGCCTGCCCGACGTGTCGCTGGCCGCGACCGACGGGACTCGCGTTTCGCTGGCGAAGTGCGCCGGCCGCACGGTGGTCTTCGCCTATCCGCGCACCGGGGAGCCGGGGAAGCCGAACCTCGTGCCCGACTGGGATGCGATCCCCGGTGCGCGCGGCTGCACCCCGCAGGCCTGCGGCTTTCGCGATCTGCATGAGGATCTGAAGGCCCGGGGCGTCGCGCAGGTGCACGGGCTGTCGACGCAGACGAGCGCCTACCAGCGCGAGGCGGTGGAGCGCTTGCAACTGCCATTCACGCTGCTGTCGGACGCGTCCCGCGCCTACGCCATGGCGGTGCGCCTTCCGACCCTCGAGACAGCTGGCACCATCCTGCTGCGGCGGCTCACCCTCGTCATCGACGACGGAGTCGTGACGAAGGTGTTCTACCCGGTGTTCCCGCCCGATCGCAGCGCCGCCGACGTGATCGCCTGGCTCGATGCGGAGGCCATGAAGCCCTAGTCGGCGTCGGGCGCGTCCGGCGCGCCGTTCTGGCCCTGGCGGATGCCGTAGCGGCTTTCGAGGCCGGGATTCGGGCGCGTCGGCCGCTCCGCGTTGTCGCGCATGCGGTCCCCGGCCGGGCGGACCTGACGCTCTCCCGAGTCGCGGCCGACCTTGCCGATCAGCTGGACGAGGTCGACGAATTCGTCGGCCTGACGCCGGAGGTCGTCGGAGATCATCGCCGGCTGGGTCTGGATGGTCGAGACCACCGTCACCTTCACGCCGCGACGCTGCATCGCCTCGACGAGCGACCGGAAGTCGCCGTCGCCGGAGAACAGCACCATGTGGTCGATGTAGGCGCTGAGCTCGAGCGCGTCGATCGCGAGCTCGATGTCCATGTTGCCCTTGATCTTGCGGCGGCCAAGGGAGTCGGTGAACTCCTTGGCCGGCTTGGTCACAACGCGGTAGCCGTTGTAGTCGAGCCAATCGATCAGCGGACGGATCGAGGAATATTCCTGATCCTCGACCATGGCGGTGTAGTAGAACGCCCGGATCAGGTTGTCCCGGCCCTGGAATTCCTTCAGCAGCCGCTTGTAATCGATATCGAACCCGAGAGCTTTCGTCGTGGCGTAGAGGTTGGCGCCGTCGATGAACAAGGCGCTGCGTTGTAGTGCACTCATGGCACGATCCATCTTTGAAATATCGACACAGGAAAATCGCGCCGCGTGCCGCGCCTACGATGCAGGCGAACGACACGCATCAATGTTACGGCTGCCAAATCGCACAAACGGATGAAAATCGAATTTATTTTTTTCAAAACGCAGGCGACGGTTCGCAATAGTAACCGCTCGGTATTCTTGAGGGGCGCCGACGAACGTGTCAAGCTCGGGCATAAAATCGGCCGCCCATCGCTTGTGGTAATGCAACCTCGTCGATACTTTTGAGAACAATTAAGCAACGACTGATCGACATCTATCTCCCGGCAGATCAGATTAGATCCACCGGATGCTCGGTCGTGATCAAGCCTTCGTCATCACCCGGCTTCCGGGCTTCACCGGCGGCAGCGCGGCGAGTTCCGGCGGCAGGGCGTCGGGGGGATAGGCCGGGATATCGAGGGTTACAAGCGAGACCAGGGGTAGGCCGATCTCGCCGCGGCCGCCCGATCGGTCGATCAGGCAGGCGGCCCCGACGACCTCGCCGGGCTCCGCCTGGAGCGAGGCGAGGCATTCGCGGGCGGAGAGCCCCGTCGTGACGATGTCCTCGACGATGACCGCGCGCTGGCCCGCCGGGATGCTGAAGCCGCGCCGCAGGGTGAACGGTCCGCCGGGATCGCGCTCGACGAAGATCGCCCGCGCCTCGAGGTGGCGTGCGGTCTCGTAGCCCGGCACGATACCGCCGATCGCTGGCGAGACGACGATGTCGACCTTGCCGAACCGCGCCGTGATGACGGCGGCCAGCGCCTTGCACAGGCGCTCCGTGCGCGGCGGCTCGGAGAAGATGGCCATCTTCTGCAGGAAGACCGCCGAACGCAGGCCGGAACTCAGGATGAAATGGCCTTCGAGCAGCGCGCCCGCATCGCGGAATTCCGCCAAGACTTCGTCCGGACTCATGCGCGCGTGGCTCCTGGCGGGATTGGATGCAGACGCTGCGCTTGTGGCAGCGGCGGCAGGGGGAGGCAAGCCGCTGACCGTGCAGGGTGCGGCGTCGGCGGCGCCCAGCCGAGCGGCCGCCGTCCAAAAGATCCTCCCCATCATGCCGGGGCGGCCCGAACGAACGGCAGCCCTATCCGTTCACCCGGTCCACCCGGCTCACCGTGCGCTTGCCCCTGAGTTCCGCGACGATCGCGTTGAGGTGCTGCAGGTCCCAGACCGAGAGGTCGATGACGATGTCGGTGAAGTCCTGGGTGCGGCGCTTCATCGATAGGTTGTCGATGTTCCCGTCGTGGTCGGCGATGACCTGGGCGATCTGCGCCAGCACGCCGGGCTCGTTGATCGATTGGGTGGCCAGCCGCGCCGGGAAGCGCTCGGTGGCGTCCGCCTCGATGTCCCAGCGCACGTCGAGCCAGCGCTCGGGCTCGTTGTCGAAGGCGGCCAGCGCCGCCGACTGGATCGGGTAGATCGTCACGCCGACGCCGGGCGTAAGGATGCCGACGATGCGGTCGCCGGGCACCGCACCGCCATCCGGTGCGAAGCTGACGGGCAAGTCGCCGGCCAGCCCACGGATCGGAATCGCGTCGGTGCCGTCCGCCGTGCCGCCGCCGGGGAAGGTCAGGCGCATGGTCTGGTCCTTCGTGCGGATCAGCCGGCCGGCACCGTTGACGACCGGCTGCGCGACCCCCGCCGGCCCGGTCTTCCGCTCGTCCTTGTAGTCCGGGTAGACGCCGCGCACGACGTCGCCCGAGAACATCTCGCCGCGCCCCACCGCCGCGAACACGTCCTCGACCGAAGTGCGGGCCAGGCGCGGGAGCGCGCCGCGCAGCTTGTCGTCGGAAAAGCTCTTGCCCGCCCGCTCGAAGGCACGGTCGAGGATCTGGCGGCCAAGGCCTGCATATTGCCGGCGCACCGCCGAACGGGTGGCGCGGCGGATCGCGGCGCGGGCCTTGCCGGTGACGACGAGCGATTCCCAGGCGGCCGGCGGCGCGGCCCCGTCCGAGCGCGAGATCTCGACCTCGTCGCCGTTGGCGAGCTCGTGCAGCAGCGGCGCCATCCGGCCGTTGATCTTGGCGCCCACAGCGGAGTTGCCGACATCGGTGTGCACCGCGTAGGCGAAGTCGATCGGCGTGGCGCCGCGCGGCAGGGCGATCAGGCGGCCCTTCGGCGTGAAGCAGAAGACCTGGTCCTGGAACAGCTCGAGCTTGGTGTGCTCCAGGAACTCCTCGGGACTGTCGCCCTCGGCCAGCAGCTCGATCGTGCGGCGCAGCCACTGGTATGCGCCGCTTTCGGCGGCGAGGCGTGGGGCGACGCCGCCTTCCGACTCGCGGCCGGCGGGAAGCTTGGCGGCCTCCTTGTAGTGGGCGTGGGCGGCGATGCCGTACTCGGCGATGTCGTCCATCGTGCGGGTGCGGATCTGCAGCTCGACGCGCTGGCTCTTCGGACCGATCACCGTGGTGTGGATCGAGCGGTAGTCGTTCTGCTTCGGGGTGGAGATGTAGTCCTTGTAGCGCCCCGGCACCATCGGCCAAGTGGTGTGCACGACGCCGAGTGCGGCGTAGCAATCGTCCAGCGTCTCCACCACGACGCGGAAGCCGAACACGTCGGACAGCTGCTCGAAGGCGACGGACTTTCGCTCCATCTTCGACCAGATCGAGAACGGGCGCTTCTGCCGGCCCGTGACGGCAGCCTCGATCCCGCGGGCGGACAGCTTCGCTGTCAGGTCGCGCTCGATCGTGTCGACCAGGCTCTCGGACTTCGCCGTGAGGTCGGAGAGCCGCCGGGTGACGGTGGCGTAGATGTCGGGTTTGAGGTTGCGGAAGGACAAGTCCTCCAGCTCCTCGCGCAGCTCCTGCATGCCCATACGGCCGGCGAGCGGCGCGTAGATGTCCAGCGTCTCCTGCGCGATCCGCTCGCGCTTGTCCGCGCGCATGTGCTGGAGGGTGCGCATGTTGTGCAGGCGGTCGGCGAGCTTGACGAGCAGCACGCGCACGTCCGCCGCCACGGCGAGCAGCAGCTTGCGGAAGTTCTCGCCCTGGGCCGCGCGCTTCGAGACCATGTCGAGGCGCTTGAGCTTGGTCAGGCCGTCGACCAGCGCGCCGATCTCCGGACTGAACAGCTCGCGGATCTCGTCGAGGGTCGCCGCCGTGTCCTCGACGGTGTCGTGCAGCACGGCCGCGACGATGGTCGCGTCGTCGAGGCGCAGGTCCGTGAGGATCGCGGCGACTTCGAGCGGGTGGGCGAAGAACGGATCGCCCGACGCCCGCTTCTGCGTGCCGTGCGCACGCATGGCGTAGACGTAGGCTCGGTTGAGCAGCGCCTCGTTCGTCGCGGGGTTGTAGCGCTTCACCCGCTCGACGAGTTCGTACTGGCGCATCATCCGCCGGGAGACCCTTTCCGATCCGGTTCGAACCGAAGTCTCACGCAAGCCGCGGGCCTGCGCCAGCCCCGATCGCGTCGCAGGGCGAGATACATGAAGGCTCGCGCCAAGCAAAAGGCCCGGCGTCGCCGCCGGGCCTGATCTACGCCATCGCGTGACGGCGCCGGGGCTACTCGCCCTCGTCGTCGGTCTCGACCGGGGGCGCGAGGTTCTCGAGGCCGCGGAGCAAGTCTTCCTCGCTCATGCGGTCGAACTGCGGCGCGGAATCGTCGCTCGCGGCGGTCGGCGAGACCGCGGCGGCGGTCGGCGAGCTCGACAGCAGCGGCACGGCCTCGGCCTCCGGCTCGTCGACCTCGACGTACTTCTGCATCGAATGGATCAACTGTTCCTTGAGGTCGTCGGCGGTGATCGTCTCGTCGCCGATCTCGCGGAGCGCCACGACCGGGTTCTTGTCGCGGTCGCGGTCCACGGTAAGCGGGGCGCCGGCGGCGAGCAGGCGGGCGCGGTGGCTCGCGAGCAGGACGAGCTCGAACCGGTTCTCGACCTTCTCGATGCAATCTTCGACGGTGACGCGAGCCATGCGCAGCGGCTCCTTCCAGCGGATACGGGGGATGTCGGGCGGTGCCGGCTCATACACCGGATGCGGTTTGGCAACAAGCACAGCGGTTTGGAAGCGGACGCCCTTTACAGTCTCGCTCGGAAACAGTCAGAAACGATCGACCGGAGCGGGTCGTCGTCCGGCATGCGGGAGCACGACATGACCGATCGCCTGAGCCGGCGCCACCTCCTCGGCTGCGGCTGCCACCTCGGCGGTGCCGCTCTCGCCGCCACCGCCCTGCCCACCAGTGCCTTCGCCGCGAGCCTGTCTTCCAAGAAGACCGACATGAGCCCCGATCAGGCGCTCAAGGTGATGAAGGACGGCAACGCCAGCTATCTCACCGACTCGCCGGTGCGGGCGGCACAGGGGCGCGAGCGCCGCATCGAGATCGCCCTCGGGCAGACGCCGTTCTGTGTCCTGGTGAGCTGTTCCGATTCGCGCGTTTCGCCCGAGATCCTGTTCGGCCGCGGCCTAGGAGAGCTGTTCATCGTGCGCAACGCCGGCAACACCGCCGACACAGCCGCCACCGGCTCGATCGAGTACGCGGTCTCGCAGCTCGGCGTGCCACTGGTCCTGGTGATGGGCCACAGCCGCTGCGGAGCCGTCGAGGCGGCGGTGAGCGTGGTTCGGGACAACGCACAGTTCGCCGGCTCGATCGGGCGGATGATCGAGCCGATCGTTCCGGCCGTCCTCTCGGTTCGCGACAAGGCCGGCGATTTCGTCGAGCACGCGGTGCGCGCCAACGTGAGCCGCGTGGTCTCCCGCTTGCGCACCGCCTCCGAGCCGTCACTGCTCGATCCGCTGAAGGCGGGCAAGCTCCGCATCGTCGGGGCCGCCTACAGTCTCGACACCGGCAACGTCGACTTCTTCGACGAGGGCTGACACCCTCGCCGGTTTGTGCGCTGCATTGTTGACACCTGCGGCGGGCGGTGCGACTGCGCCGCCCTTTCCGAGCAACGGGGTAGGCGACGGAGCGACCGTGCGGGCACTTATCTTTCCGGGCCAGGGCAGCCAGGCCGTCGGCATGGGCAAGGCGCTGGCAGAGGCCTTCCCGCAGGCGCGCGCAGTGTTTTCGGAGGTGGACGAGGCGCTGAGCCAGCCGCTCGCGCGCCTGATGTTCGAGGGTCCGATCGAGGCGCTGACGCTGACCGCCAACGCCCAGCCGGCGCTGATGGCCGCGAGCCTCGCGGCGTTGCGGGTTCTGGAGGCCGAGCGCGGTCTCGACCTCGCGCGGGATGTCGCCTTCGTCGCCGGCCACTCGCTCGGCGAGTATTCGGCGCTGGCCGCCGCCGGCAGCCTGACGATCGCCGACACCGCGCGCCTGCTGCGCATCCGCGGTGAGGCGATGCAAGCGGCCGTCGCCCCGGGCGACGGCGCCATGGCGGCGCTGATCGGCGCCGACACCGAGACCGCTGCCGCGATCGCGGCGGAGGCCGCCGATGGCGTGGTCTGCGATGTGGCCAACGACAACGGCGCCGGCCAGGTCGTGCTGTCGGGCGACAAGGCCGCGGTGGAGCGCGCCGTGGCGATCGCGCAGGCACGCGGGATCAAGCGGGCGGTGATGCTCAACGTCTCCGCGCCGTTCCATTGCCGCCTGATGCAGCCCGCCGCGGATGCCATGCGCGCGGCCCTCGACGCGGTGACGTTGCGCGCGCCCATCGTCCCCCTCTACGCCAACGTGCTCGCCGCCCCGGTCTCCGATCCGGCCGCGATTCGCCAAAACCTCGTGGCGCAGGTGACGGGCACGGTGCGCTGGCGCGAGAGCGTCGCGGCCATGGCCGCAGCAGGCGTCGACACGTTCTACGAGGTCGGCTCCGGCAAGGTGCTGTCCGGCCTCGTCAAGCGGATCGCATCGGGCGCATCCGCGACGCCGGTCGGCACGCCGGAGGATGTGGCTGCATTCCCTCGGAGCTAGGGAAGGCAGCGCGGGTCCCCTCTCGCGTTCGGGAAAGGGACAGGGTGAGGGGTCAGGTCTTTCCGGAGAGGGCATACCCCTCACCCCCAACCCTCTCCCGCAAGGGAGAGGGGGCCGGTCACGCCGACCGTGACAGGCCCCAAAACGCCGCCGATAGAAACCAACTCGACCAACAGGTGATCCCCATGTTCGACCTCACCGGGAAAAAAGCCCTCATCACCGGCGCGACCGGTGGGCTCGGCGGCGCCATCGCGCGGTCGCTGCATGCGCAGGGGGCCACGGTGGCCCTGTCGGGCACCCGCGCCGAGGCGCTGGAAGCCCTGGCCGGCGAACTCGGCGAG
>NZ_VRUX01001299.1:0-439 GCF_008039885.1 Methylobacterium sp. WL103 | reverse complement strand
ATGCCGGACCCGACGAACCAGAGGCCGGCGCCCATCGACAGGGTCGAGGCGGCGGGGTTGTCGGCGGCGGGACCGCCGACGCTGGACAGGCCGACGCCGACGCCGACCATGTTGAGGACGACCTGGGCCACCAGGGCGGTGACCGCGCCGGCGAAGATCGCGCCCCACGAGACCTGGTTCAGCAGGACGGTGCGGGTGTCGGCCGCGGCGGCGTTCGGGACGGTGGAAGGGGTCGCGAGGATGGGAGAGGAAGTCACGGTACGGCTACTCCGGGGTCGTCGGTCGTCCGAGAAGGTCGGTCGTTCGAGGGGGTGATGGATAGGGCGTGAAGGGGCGAAGGCCCGCCGGACCGCGGCGCGGTTCGGCTGGGCCCCGCGGGTCAATCGCGGCCGTGGATGAGGAGGCCGAGGCCGTAGCCGAGGAGGCCGACCACCAGCAG
>NZ_VRUX01001298.1:0-439 GCF_008039885.1 Methylobacterium sp. WL103 | reverse complement strand
GCGCCATGCCGTCCGGCGCGACCTCCGCCGACGCGCCGACGGCCTCGGCAAGCCGCTCCAGTGCCTCGATCTGGTCCTCCTCCGGGTGGGCCAGGACGATGGTCTCGGCGTCGGGCGCGCTGAGCAGGCTCGGCTTGCCGGGATAGGCGAAGAACCCGACCGGCGGCGTCGCGCCGACGAGGATGACGTGGCGGAAGGGCGCCAGCGTCTCGATCGCGGCGTCGATCGGGTAGGGCAGGCGCTCGATCGGCACCGTGCCGGCGCCGCGGTCGATGCGGGCGTTGGCGGCCATGGCCAGCAGCGTCGCGCCGGTCTTGTCCGCGATGCGCGCGGCGATGTGGCGGCCCTCGCCGCGCACCGCCCGGTCGGAGAGGTGCAGCACCACCGGCGCGCCCGAGGCCAAGGCCGCGACCGCGCGCTTCAGCGCGTCGTCGCGGCC
>NZ_VRUX01001297.1:0-440 GCF_008039885.1 Methylobacterium sp. WL103 | reverse complement strand
GTGCTGGCCGCCGACGCCGCCGAGCGCTCGGGCCTGCCGGTCGAGGTGGCGGGCAAGCCGGCGCCCGACCTGTCCGCCGAGCCGTCCGCCACCGGCACCGCCGAGCGCACGGTGCGGATCATCGCCCTCGACCGGATCGGGCCGGCCAAGGCGTCCTCGGCGAATCCCCCCTGAGCGGCGCCGCGCCGGAACCATCCCGGCGCTCGTGGGTTCGATTGGGCTTTCCACGATCCTTCGAGGCCGACCGAATGCGGACACTCCGCCTGCTGCTCCTGACCGGCACGATGCTGCCCGGGCTCGTCCTCGCTGCACCCGCCTTCGCCCGCGAGGACGGCGCCTCCGGCACGATCCTCCTGGCGCAGGGCGGCCCCGACGAGCGCGGACCGCGCGGCGGTGAAGGCCCGGGCGGACGCGGCGGCGAAGGGCGTGGCGGCGAAGGT
>NZ_VRUX01001296.1:0-441 GCF_008039885.1 Methylobacterium sp. WL103 | reverse complement strand
GCCCTGGAGCACGCCGCCCCGTGCGAAGGCCGCGTCCGCCCCGACGGCGGAGCCGAGCAGGCTGTTGACCAGGCCGGTGATGCCGGTGCGGACCGGCTTCAGCGCCGCCCGGACCGCGGTTCCGGCCAGGCGCGTCCCGAGGGAGCCGAGCACCCCGTCGAGCTGGCGCCCGGAGGTGAGGCTGCGCGTCAGGGCCGTCGACAGGCTCTGCCCGAAGCGCTGGGCGAGCTTGTCCAGGGTGTCGAGCTGCTTGATGCGGGCGGCGTTCGCCCGGTCGAGGTCGGTCTCCGCCATGGGTCTCTCCTGCAAGCGCGGACCGGCCTCACGCCGTGTCCGGATGGTCCTGGATCAGCCGCGCCAACCCGTCGCGGCCGAGCCCGGCGCCACTGGCTCGGAGCCCGGCGGCGAAGAGCAGCTCGCGCGGCGTGGCGCGCCAGAGGT
>NZ_VRUX01001295.1:0-442 GCF_008039885.1 Methylobacterium sp. WL103 | reverse complement strand
CCCGCCGGGCCGCCGGCGAGGGCCACGTTCGCGAGCCACGCCAGGCCGATCGCGGCCGGGCGCTGAACGCCTGCTCGGAACACCATCGAGACCCCTCGATCCACCAACCCCTCGATCCCCGATTCATGGAGATGCGCGATGATGCCGATACGCGTGGCCGGCGCCGTCGTCGAGCCGGTGACCGTGCCCGAGCTGCGCGGCTACCTCCGCCTCGATCCGGACGACGCGGCCGAGGACGACCTGCTCGCCGCCCTGATCGCCGCCGCCCGCGCCGAGCTCGAGACCGAGACGCGGCGCATCCTCGTGCCCGGCACCTGGCGGCTGGTGCTGGACCGCCCGCCCGCGGACGGCCGGGTGCCGGTACCGCTGAGCCCCCTCGTCGACTTGGTACGCGCGGGCTTCTCCGCCGCGGATGGCGGCTTCGTCGCACTCGGCCCTGGCC
>NZ_VRUX01001294.1:0-443 GCF_008039885.1 Methylobacterium sp. WL103 | reverse complement strand
CCACCCCGGACGGGCGCTGGCGGCTGCCGGTGCGGGCGGCCTCCGTCGACCCGCGCTATCTCACGATGCTCACGGCCTACGAGGACCGGCGCTTCGCCGACCATCCCGGCATCGACCCGGCGGCGACGCTCCGGGCCGCCTGGCAATGGCTGGCGCACGGACGGATCGTCTCCGGCGGCTCGACCCTGTCGATGCAGGTCGCCCGCCTCGTCGAGCCGCGCCCCGAGCGCTCGCTCGCCGCGAAGCTCCGGCAGATGGTCCGCGCGGTCGAGCTGGAGCGCCGCTTCGGCAAGGCCGGCGTGCTCGACCTCTACCTCGCGCTCGCCCCCTATGGCGGCCCGGTCGAGGGGGTGCGGGCGGCGGCGCTCGCCTATTTCGGGCGCGAGCCCGCCCGCCTGTCATTCGCCGAATCCGCCCTGCTCGTCGCCCTGCCGCAGGCGCCC
>NZ_VRUX01001293.1:0-443 GCF_008039885.1 Methylobacterium sp. WL103 | reverse complement strand
ATGTCTCGGCGTTCCAGGCCGTGGTCGGCGACCGGCGCCTCTCCGCCCTCGATGCGGAGAACCGGCGCTCGGGCGCGGCGACCCGGCAGGGCGGCGTGGACGCCACGGACGCTACGCTCCAAGAGCGCATCGACTTCGGTCTTCAAGAGCCCATCGTCGTGCCCGAGCGCCGCGTCGATGCGGACGGGTCCTACGCCAATCCGCGCCCTGCCGACCCCCTCGACCGGCACGTCCTCTGGACCGCCACCGACGTTGTCATGGTGCTCGACCGCGACGGGCGCCTGCTCCGCGTGAGCGAGAACGGGTCCGCGCTCCTGGGGGCGTCGACCGCCGAATGCGTCGGCCGCCCCTGGATCGACGCCTGGTCCCTCCCCGAGAGCCGCGCCGGAATCCGAAACGCCCTCGATGCGGCGCGCGCCGGTCGGCCGTGCCGGGTCCAGGCG
>NZ_VRUX01001292.1:0-445 GCF_008039885.1 Methylobacterium sp. WL103 | reverse complement strand
GCCCGACGGCGACGCCGTCGTGGCGCCGATCCGGGCGCTGGCCGCGCGCTTCGCGACCCTGGTGCTGACGCAGGACTGGCACCCGCCCGGGCACGCCTCGTTCGCGAGCGCGCATCCGGGCCGGGCGCCGTTCGAGACGGTGCGGCTCGCCTACGGCGAGCAGGTGCTGTGGCCGGACCATTGCGTGCAGGGAAGCGCCGGCGCGTCGCTCGCCCCCGGCCTCGACCTGCCCGGCGCCGCCCTCGTCCTGCGAAAGGGCCTGAACCCGGGCGTCGACAGCTATTCGGCCTTCGTCGAGGCCGACGGGACGCGGACGGGGCTCGCCGGCTACCTGCGCGAGCGCGGCGTCGGGCGCGTGGTGCTGTGCGGGCTCGCCACCGACTATTGCGTCGCCTGGAGCGCGCTCGACGCGCGCGCGGCGGGGTTCGAGGCCGTGGTGGTCGCG
>NZ_VRUX01001291.1:0-445 GCF_008039885.1 Methylobacterium sp. WL103 | reverse complement strand
GAGCGGCGCGCCGTCCGGGTCGCGCGCGACGCTGCCCTCGCTCGCGACGCGGACGTCGCCGCGGGTGCAGAAGCAGGGATAGGCGAGGCCCCGCGCGATTAGCCGGTCGCGGGCGTCGCGATAGGCCTGCATGTGCTGCGACTGATGGCGGACGGGCGCTTCGAAGCGGAGGCCGAGCCAGGCGAGATCGGACATGATAGCGTCCACCAGCTCGGGCCGCGATCGGGCCGGGTCGATGTCCTCGATCCGTAGCAGAACACGGCCGCCGGTTCGGGCGGCGAGGTCGGCGTTGAGCAGCGCGGAATAGGCGTGGCCGAGATGCAGGCGCCCGTTCGGGCTCGGCGCAAAGCGAAAGGTGGGCCGAGGCGCGCCGGCAGACGTCAACCGCCGACGCGCTGCAGGCAGCGCAGCGGGCCGGGCGTGCAGGCGATGCCCGGCAGCGAGC
>NZ_VRUX01001290.1:0-446 GCF_008039885.1 Methylobacterium sp. WL103 | reverse complement strand
GCGCGCGACCATCCGGACGACGGCGGCGCCGACCGTGCCGAGACCGGCGACACCGAGGCGGAAGCTCTGGGACATGGTGGTTTTCGCAAGCCTTCTGCCCTGCGCCGTCGGCGGCCTGTCGGCCGGCGTGGACGAGCGCGGGGAACGCCGCGCGCCCCATCGGCTGCGGCGCCGCCCTTCTGCCTCGATTTGCCGGGAGGCGCAAGAAATCGGCCGGGCGCCGGGGCGCATCCCGAGGTTCCTCCGTCACCGCCGCGAAACCGCCTCGCGATGCCGGACGGCCGCGACGACCAAGCCGTAGAGCACCGCGGCGTTGAGGACGTGCCAGAGGAAGTGGGTGCCGACGGGCACGAGCGCGCAGACGCCCCGGTCGGCGGTGCGCAAGGCGAGCGAGACGGAAAACAGCGCCGCCAGGGCGACGAGCCGCCGGCCGGTCGCGGCCGGGT
>NZ_VRUX01000128.1:0-9358 GCF_008039885.1 Methylobacterium sp. WL103 | reverse complement strand
GTGTCGAACACGCCGACGCCGTCCGCGTCCATGGCCGCCCGGACCGCCGCGTCCGCGCGCTCCCGGTCGTCGGGGTGGACGCCGCCGAGATAGGTCTCCGCGTAGGTGATCGGACCGCGCGCCGGCACGCCGAACAAGGCACGCACCCGCGCGTCCCAGCGCAGCTCGCCGGTGGCGAGGTCGAAGTCGAAGATGCCGATGCCGGTGGCCTCGACCGCGAGGCGCAGCTGCTCCTCGGCGCGGGCACGGGCGGCGAGCGCCTGCTCGCGGTTCTCGATCGCTCGGCGCAACTCGAGCTGGACCATCACCTGGCGCGCCAGCGCGGTCAGGGTCGCCGTCTGCCGCACCGTCAAGCCCTCGGGGCGCGGCACGGAGTCGATGACGCAGAGCGTGCCCAGCGCGAAGCCGTCCCGCGTGTGCAGCGGCGCCCCGGCATAGAACCGGATCTGCGGATCGCCGGTGACGAGGGCGTTGTCGCGGGTCCGCGGGTCGCGGGTCAGGTCGGGGATGACGAGGATGCCGTCGCGGCCGAGCGCGTGCGCGCAGACCGATTGGGTCAGCGGCGTCTCGCACGGGTCGAACCCGATCCGCGCCTTGAACCATTGCCGGTCCTTGGCGACGAAGCTGACGAGCGCCGTCGGGGTCTCGCAGGCCTGCGAGGCCAGGAGGACGATGTCCTCGAAGCCGCTCTCGGCGGGCGTGTCGAGGATGCCGTATTCGTCGAGGGCGGCGAGGCGAGCGCCGTCGAGCGGGTCCGGGGTCGGTGCGGCGGTCATGGCCTCACGCCGCCTTTTCTCGCGAGGCCGAACCGCCTTGCGCGGCCGAACTCGCCGCGCCGGCCGCCGCCGGGTCGACGGCGACCAGCGTGCCGTCGTCGCGGTAGACCGCGCCGAGCACGTCCTCGAAATGGCGGCGCACGCGGTCGTGGCACTCGCAGGCCGCCCGCTCCAGGGCCGCCCGGTCGCGGATGGTGATGCGTCCGCGGGCCACCGCGATCATCCCGCGGTCGTGCAGGCCGCGCAGCACGCCCGACAGGTAGGTGCGGCGCACGCCGAGCATCTCGGCCAACACGTCCTGGGTGATCGGCAGGACGTCGGTCGAGAGCCGGTCGTGCAGGGTCAGCAGCCACTTGGCCGCGCGCTGCTCGATCGGGTGCAGGGCGTTGCAGGCGACCGATTGCAGGAGCTGGGCGATCAGGCAGTCGGAGTAGCGTGTGAACAGGTTGCGCAGGGTGCGCGAGGCCTGCTTGGCCGCCTGGAGGCGCCCAGCTTCCACGCGCAAGGCCGGGCCGCCGATCTGCACCACGGCGCGGCTGAAGGCCGGCAGGTAGCCCTGGCTGACCACGCCGCCGACGGCGCCCTCCCAGCCCACTGTCGCCGTCTCGGCCATGCGGCCGTCGAGCATGGTGATCGCCAGGGTGACCACCGTGTGGTCGCAGGGGAAGGTGACGTGCGAGACCGGGTCGCCCGAGCCGAACACGACGTCGCCGCGCACGAACTCCACCGGTTCGGCGTAGGGCGCGATCAGCGCCCGGTCGGCGGGCTGCAGGGCGCGCAGCAGGAGGTTCCTGCCGAAGGACGGGGCGGCGGTGACGGCCATGGCGGCAGCGGTTCGATCCTCACGTGCATCAAGGCCATAGCGCAGCGCGAGGCCGCCGTCTGTTCACAAGGCGAAGTTCGCGCCGATTTTCGCGGAGGCTGTCCCCGGTGCCAGTTCGCGACGACAGGGACGTCGGCTTGATTCCCAGGCGGCGCCGGCCATGTGATCACGGCATGAAACGGCGAAGCCTGCTCACGGCCGCGAGCGCGGCCACGGTGATGACCCTGGGCGGCGTCGGCTACGCCGTGCACCGGCGCGGGCGGAACCCGTATTACCGCGGGCCGACGAGCGACCACTTCGACGGGGTGCGGTTCTTCGCGCCCGGCCAGGTCGTCGACAATTCCCAGGTCGCCGACAATTCCCAGGTCGCCGACAAGACGCAAGCCGCCGACAAGTCCTTGGGCGACGTCGTCCGCTGGAAGGCGGAGCGCGGCGGCACGGCGTGGCCGGAACGCTATCCGAGCCCGTTCCCGGCCGACCGGCCGCCGGAGCGCGTCTCGGACCTGCGCGTCGTGCTGATCGGGCATGCGAGCTACCTCGTGCAGGTCGCCGGCCGCAACATCCTGATCGACCCGGTCTTCGCAACGCGCGCGAGCCCGGTGCGCTTCGCCGGGCCGAAGCGGGTCAACCCGCCCGGCATCGCGATGGCCGACCTGCCGCCGATCGATTGCGTGCTGATCACCCACAACCACTACGACCATCTCGACGGGCCGAGCCTCGCGCGAGTCTGGCAGGCGCACCAGCCGCTCGTCGTTGCGCCGCTCGGCAACGACGCGATCCTGCGCAGCTACGACGAGACGATGCACGTCGAGACCCGCGACTGGGGCGGCTCGGTCGACCTGGGCGATGGCGTGAGCGTGCACCTGACGCCGGCCTACCACTGGTCGGCCCGCGGGCTGAACGACCGGCGCATGGCCCTGTGGTGCGCCTTCGTGATCACGTCGCCCGAGGGCGTCCACTACCATGTCGGCGACACCGGCTTCGGCGACGGGGCGATCTTCCGCGACGTGCGGACGCGCTTCGGGGCTCCGCGGCTCGCGACCCTGCCGATTGGCGCCTACGAGCCGCGTTGGTTCATGCAGGCGCAGCACATGAACCCGGCCGACGCGGTCGCCGCCCTCGACCTGCTCGGCGCGCGCCAGGCGCTCGGGCACCATTGGGGCACCTTCAAGCTCACCGACGAGGGCATCGAGGCGCCGGCCGAGGCGCTGGACGCCGCGATGGACCAGGCCGGGCAGCCGCGTGCGCGTTTTTTGGCGCTGCGGCCCGGGCAGGTGTGGGAAGGCTGACCGCCCCGGGGTCGCCGCCTGCGCCCGCCTTCAAGGCGTCGTCGCGGCCGCCTTCGCAGCCCTGCGACCGCCGGCGGTGATGCCGGCCGAGGCCGCGATCACGCAGCCGATCGCCAGCCATTGGAGCGGCGACAGGCGCTCGCCGAGCAGGATCAGCGCCGCAAGCGCGGCGATCGCCGGCTCCAGGCTCATCATCACCCCGAAGGCCTGACGCGTCAGGCGGCGCAGGGCCACCATCTCGAGGGAATACGGCAGCGCGCTCGACAGCACCGCGATCCCGAAGCCGAGGACCAGCGTCGCCGGGTCGAACAGGGCCGCACCGGAACTCGCCAGGCCGAACGGCGCCACCATCAGGGCGGCGGCCAGCATGCCCAGCGACACCGCCTGCCCGCCGTCGACCCGCCCGGCACGCTGCCCGAACACGATGTAGAGCGCCCAGGCCAAGGCCGCGACCAGGGCGTAGGCGACGCCGACCGGGTCGAGGCCGCCGGCGTCGCGCAGGGGCAGCAGCAGCCCGAGGCCGAGGATGGCGAGGCCGATCCAGGCGAAGTCGGCGACCCGGCGCGAGGCCGAGAGCGCGACCGCGAGCGGCCCCAGGAACTCGATCGCCACCGCCGGCCCGAGCGGGATCGTGCGCAGCGCCAGGTAGAAGGTCAGGTTCATCATCCCGAGCGCCGCGCCATAGAGCGCGATCATCCCGGCCTCGCGAAGCCCGAGGCTTCGCCGCCACGGACGCCACACCGCGAGCAGGATCAGGGCCGAGAAGCCGACGCGCAGGCTCGACACCCCGGCGGCGCCGACGGCCGGGAACAGGCTCTTGGCCAGGGCCGCCCCGCTCTGGAGCGAGACCATGCCGGCGACGAGCGCGACGACGGGCAGGAGCGTCGCCGACGCCCCTGCCCGCTCGATGTGGCGCACCACGCTACAGGATGAAGCGGCTGAGGTCGGCGTTGGCCGCGAGGCTCTCGACCCGGTCGCGGACGTAGGCCGCGTCGATCGCCACCGTCTCCCCGGCCCGGTCGGTGGCGGTGAACGAGACCTCGTCGATGACGCGCTCCAGCACGGTCGAGAGGCGTCGCGCGCCGATGTTCTCGACCGAGCCGTTCACCTCCACGGCGACGCGGGCGAGCGCGTCCACCGCGTCGTCCGAGAAGGCCAGCGTCACGCCTTCCGTCTGCATCAGCGCCACCGTCTGCTTGAGCAGGCTCGCCTCGGTGGAGGTGAGGATCTGCTTGAAGTCCTCGACGGTGAGCGGCTGCAGCTCGACGCGGATCGGCAGGCGGCCCTGCAGCTCCGGCAGCAGGTCGGCGGGCTTCGAGACGTGGAAGGCGCCCGACGCGATGAACAGCACGTGGTCGGTCTTCACCGGCCCGTGCTTCGTCGTCACCGTCGTGCCCTCGATCAGCGGCAGCAGGTCGCGCTGCACGCCCTCGCGGGAGACGTCGGCCGAGGAGCGGCCCTCGCGGGCGCAGATCTTGTCGATCTCGTCGAGGAAGACGATGCCGTTGTCCTCGACCTCGCGGATCGCCTCGCGGATCAGCGCGTCGTCGTCGACGAGCTTGTCGGATTCCTCCGCCAGCAAAGGCGCGTAGGCGTCGCGCACGCTCATCCGGCGCGGCTTGCCCTTGGTGGCGCCGAACGCCTTGCCGAACATGTCGCCCAAGTTGACCGCGCCCATGGACGCGCCCGGCATGCCGGGGATCTCGAACATCGGCATGCCCGAGGACGGGTTGCCGGCAAGCTCGATCTCGACCTCCTTGTCGTCGAGCTGGCTGTCGCGGAGCTTCTTGCGGAAGCTGTCGCGGGTGGGCTGGCTCGCGGTCGGGCCGACCAGGGCGTCGAGGATGCGGTTCTCGGCCGCCGCCTCGGCCTTGGCCTTGACCGCCTTGCGCTTCTCCTCGCGCACGAGCCCGATCGCCACCTCGACGAGGTCGCGCACGATCTGCTCGACGTCGCGGCCGACATAGCCGACCTCGGTGAACTTGGTGGCCTCGATCTTGAGGAACGGCGCGCCGGCGAGCCGCGCGAGGCGTCGGGCGATCTCGGTCTTGCCGCAACCGGTCGGGCCGATCATCAGGATGTTCTTCGGCGCGACCTCCTCGCGCAGCGGCCCGGTGAGCTGCTGCCGGCGCCAGCGGTTGCGCAGCGCGATGGCGACGGCGCGCTTGGCGTCGTGTTGGCCGACGATGAAGCGGTCGAGTTCCGAGACGATCTCGCGGGGGGAAAACGTGGTCATCGGGCTCCGATCGGGTGCGGCAGCCGGGCTGCCAGGCGCGCGGGCAGGCCGCGCAGGACGAGGCCCCGCATCGCGTGCCAGCCGGCGCTGAGAAGCAGGACGAAGGCGCCGAGCGCGAGGAAGCTCAGCGGGGCGGCCCGGCTGGTGAATCCGGCATCGCGGATCAGGGTTCCGAACGCGATCCCGGCATAGGTCAGGCCGGCGACCAGGATCGCGCGCCGGTCGGTGACCAGGGCCACCAGCGCCAGCAGCAGGACGACCCCGAGCACCAGGATCGCCGAGACCGTCGTCGGCGCGTCGCCGCTCCGGAGGACCGTGGTCAGCATCGGATGCACGATCAGCGGGGCGGCGAGCAGGTGCAGCCAGAACGCAATGTCGGTGCGTCGGGTCTGGCGCTGCCGGTCGGCGAGGTCGAAGCGCATCGCGAGCGCGAAGACCGCGAGGCCCGCCGCGACCAGCAACGCGCTGAAAGCGCCGGCATCGAGGCTCGGCACGAGGGCGAAGGCCAGCGCCAGCAGCGTGCCCGCGAGCGCCGCCGCGCCCGCCGCGATGGTGATCGGCACGGAAAAACGCCGGTAATGCAGGGTGCACAGCGCCAGCGTCGCGAGCGCCGCCCCGGCATAGGGGAGCGGCGCCGGCGCGCCCGAACCGCTCGGTCCCGGCAGGGCGCTGCCCCAGCCGACGGCGATGCCCGCCATCGACGAGACGGCGAGAAAGGATTCCACCGCGAAGATCGCGAGCAGCGCGATGCTCGGCAGCGCCATCCTGCGGCGGCGGGTGAAGAACTCGGCGAGCCCCCAGGCCAGGGCCGCCACGAGCACCCGGCTTCCGGTCTCGCCGAGGGTGTCGCCGGCCAGCCACCACGCCGCGCCAAGGAACAGGGCGATGCCGAGGGTGACGAAGATGTCGGCGAAGCCCGTGATGAAGCGCAGGCGCTCGTCGTCGTCCACCCGCTCCGGCTCGGGAGCCGCCACCTCGCGGGCGAGCCGGTCGAGGGCTTCGACCTGCGCCGCGGTGAGGATGCCGCGGGCGACCGCACGCGACAGGAGCGCGTGGTCGATCACCGGACGGACGGCGGGCAGGAGGATTGCCGGCACGAGGGGGGATGGCGCATCGCCCCGATCTAAGCGCAGGGCGCCACGCTTACCAGAGCCGATCCAGAGAGCGGTCCCGAGAGCGGTTCTCGGCCTGCCTTCAGGCGGCGCGGATCTCGCGGACGAACCCATCGACCTCGCCGCCGAGGCCCGCGGAGCGGCGCGCGAGGTCTCCGGCCGCAGCCAGGACCTGCCCGGCGGCGTCGCCCGCCTGGAGGGCGGCGGCCTGGACCTCGGCCATGGTCTCGCTCACCGCACGCGTCCCCTCGGCGGCGTCGCTCACGCTGCGGGCGATCTCCTGGGTGGCGAGCTGCTGCTCCTCCACCGCCGCGGAGACGCCCATCGCGATCTCGTGGACGGAGCCGATGGTGCCGCCGATCTCCTCGATCGCCGCCACGGCGTCGGCGGTGGCGTCGCGGATCTTGGCGATCTCGGCGGTGATCCGGTCGGTGGCGAGGGCGGTCTGGCCGGCGAGGCTCTTCACCTCGGCAGCCACCACTGCGAAGCCGCGGCCGGCCTCGCCGGCGCGCGCCGCCTCGATCGTGGCGTTGAGCGCCAGCAGGTTGGTCTGGCCGGCGATACCCGAGATCAGCGAGACGACCTCGCCGATGCTGGCGGCGCTGCGGGCGAGCCGCTGCACGGACTGCTCGGTGCGCCGCGCGTTCTCGACGGCGCCGGCGGCGGCGATCGAGGTCTGAGAGACCTGCGCGCCGATCTCGTTGGCGGTCGCGGCCAGCTCCTCGGTGGCCGCGGCCACCGCCTGGACGTTCATCGAGGCGGTGGCCGCGGCGTCCATCACCGCCTGCGACTGCAGGCTGGTGCGCTCGGCGTTGCGCGCCATGGCGCGGGCGGTCTCCTCCATCGTGCCGGCGGAGGCGGCGAGATGGCCGACGAGGCCGCCGACGCTGCCCTGGAAGCGGTCGGCGAGGGTGTCCATCTCGGCCCGCTTGATCGCCCCGGCTTCGAGGCCGGCCTGCGCCTGGCTGCGGCGCAGGGCGTCCGCCTCCCCCATCGCGTCGGCAAACGTGCGCATGCTCGCCCAGATCGCGCCGATCTCGTCGCGCGACGGCTTGACCGGGGGCAGGTCGCGGTCGCCTTGCGCGAGGCGACGGATCGCCGTGGAGACGGCCCGCAGGGGCTTGGCGATCATCCGATGGCCGACGAGGCCGCCGACGAGCAGGCCGCCGAGGGTTCCGCCGAACGCCAGCGCCAGGAGGAGCCGCAGGCGCTCGACGTAGAGCGCTTCGGCGGCGGCGTTCAGGGTCTCGATGCGCTCGCGGCTCCGCTTCACGAAGGTTTCGATGCCGGTCTGGAAGGCGACGCGGTTGTCGCGGTTCGCGTCGGTGAAACCCTGCTCGGCGGCGGCCTTCGGCGAAACCTCCGTGCCGAGGCGGGCGGTCTCGGTGCGGTGCCGGCGGAACTCCGCGGCGTCCTTGGCCACGCGCTCGAACAGCGGCCGGTCCGCCTCCGGCACCGCCGGGCGCCACTCGGTCAGCAGCGCATCGATCGCCGAGAGGTCGCGGACGATGCCGGCGGCGTATTTCCGCGCGGCCTGGGTGTCGGCGGCGGCATAGATTCCGCGCGATTCCAGCGCCGTGTCGGTGGCGAGCCTAGTGAGCTCGGCGGCGAACAGCGCGTTCTCGGTGGCGTTCCGCGCCGCGCCGACCGATCGGTCGAACGTGCGCAGGGTGTCGAGGCCCACGCCTGCGACCACGAGGGTCACGAGACTGGAGGCGCCGACCAGTCCGAGAAGTTTGCCGCCGATCGTCATGCGCGTCAGGCCCTGTGCTTGCGCAGCGGACCATATCCACAGGTTGTCAAGGACCCGTTACCCATACAACCTGTTCGACGCGGCGCGGTCTCAGGGCGTAAGCAGGACATCGCCCTGTTCGTCGCCGCGTTCCGACCGAAACCGTGAGGTCGTCTGCATAAATCCGGGGGCGGCGCCGGTACAACCTTGACCGTCGTTTCGTCAGACCGGATGAGAGTTCGAGCGCCGGATCGATGTTCGAGCCCGGTTCGGGGGTGACGCACATGAAACGTTGGATCGTGGGGGCCGCCCTCTTCATCGGGCTGGCCGCGCCGGCCTTCGCCAAGGACATCGTCCTGCCGGCGAAGGAGCCCGCCGTCACCGCGACGATGCCGGACGACTGGGACACCAGCGTTTACGAGACCGAGATCGCCTCCGTCTCGGCGGACGGCGACATCGTCGTCAACATCGCCACCGACAGCAAGTCGCGCCTCGACTCCCTGATCAAGGACAGCAAGGCCTACCTGACGAAGAACAAGGTCAAGCTCGTCGGCAAGCCGACGGAGCAGACCATCGACTTCAACGGCACCCCGGGCCAGGTGCAGCGCTACCAGGCAACGGACAAGAACGGCAAGGCGATCATCGACTTCGTCACCCTCGACGCGAACCGCAACCGGGCGGTCCTGATCACCGTGTGGGGCTCAGAGGACGACCGCGCGACGAACGAGACCGCGCTGTCGGCGATCATGAAGAGCGTGACGATCCCAGCCGGCGGCGGTGGCGGTGGCGGCGGGTTCTGGTCGGGCGGCTCCGTGCAGTCCGGCAAGGTCGGGGCGGGCAAATCGGAAGCGAGCAAGGCGGAAGCCCCCGCGGCGGCCAAGCCGCCGGCTCCCGCTGCCGTGGCCTCTCCTCCGGCCGCAGCCCCGGTCGCCAGCCAGAGCCTCGGCGTGCGCCGGGTGCTGTTCGTGACGCGCCCGTCGGAGGGGTTCGGCGACGTCGACCCGCGCGCCGTGGGCGCCTTCCTGCCGAGCGAGAAGGTCATCACCTACATGGAGCCGGTCGGCGAGACGCTGGTGCCGGTGGCCGGCGGCGACGTCCGGTTCGGCCTGGTCGTCGACTACGTGCTGCAGAGCAAGGGCGGTGCGATCCTCAGCGGCCAGAAGGCCGTGATCGACAAGGAGTTCACAGCCGGGAAGGACGGCATCCTGGACGGCTACCCGAAGTTCTCCTTCCACTTCACGCTGGGCATCGCCGGCGTCGACCCGGGCGACTACGTCCTCGCCTTCACCCTGCGGGACAAGTTCAGCGACCGCACCACCCAGGTCGAGCGGCCGTTCACGGTGCTGGCGGCGGCTCCGGCGCCCGCTCCGACGGCTGCAGCGCCTGCGCC
>NZ_VRUX01001289.1:0-446 GCF_008039885.1 Methylobacterium sp. WL103 | reverse complement strand
GCCCAGGCCTCCGCCACGAGGCGGTCGGCGAGGCCCGGCAGGCCTCGACACAGCGTCGCCGCCGCGCTGCGGCCGATCTTCGAGATCGCGGCCGCGCGCCGGGCGACGACCGCCTCCAAGGCGGCGGCGGTCTCCAATTCGGAGAGCAACGGGATCGGGACCGCCTGCGCCCCGGCGACGCTTTTGGGCGCGCCAGCGACCAGCCAGCCGAGCTGCGGCATCCCGGCCGCGAGATGCGCGAGCGCCCGCAGGAAGTTGGGCTCGGCGACCGCCCCGATATCGGTAAGTACGATGGCGACGGGGCCGGAAACATCCATGGCGTCAAGGCCTTCGGCCAGGATCTCCGTGAGACGCGCGAAGGTGGTCTCGGGCGTGCAGCACAGGCCGAGCACGCGTGTCCGGCGCGCCAGCGCGTCGGCGACGGCGGCGGCGATCGCGGTGCTGCC
>NZ_VRUX01001288.1:0-447 GCF_008039885.1 Methylobacterium sp. WL103 | reverse complement strand
GGCCGGCGCAGGCGACGAGCGCGGCGGCGAGCGGCAGGGGCTGGCGCAGGAAGCGGCGGCGCGGGAGATGACGCATCGGATCGGCTCTGCCTGGATTGTCGAGGATGGCGGTCAGCGGACGGAGGTCGGCGCTTCGGCGCTAGCCTGCCGCTGGAGCGGTGCGGGGCCGACCGAGACACGGCCCGGACCGATCACCACCGCCTGGAGGACCTTCTTCGAGGCCATGTTGATGACGTTGACGGTGGCGCCCATGCGCCCGGCGTCGGTCGCCTGGCCCCGCATCGCCAGGCTGATGCCGGGCGATTCGTAGACGATGGTCACGGCCTCGCCGCGGGCGACGAGTTCCGGCGGGGCGGTGTCGCCGTTCCGCAGGACCGCGCCTTGGCTCAGCGTGCGCTGCGCGACCTCGCCGACCAACGTCGCGCCCGAGGCGAGCGCGTCCGAGGG
>NZ_VRUX01001287.1:0-448 GCF_008039885.1 Methylobacterium sp. WL103 | reverse complement strand
CCCTGGCCCTGCTCTCGGTCTGGGCGACGCGGGCGCCGTCAGCGCCCGCGTCGCCCAGACCGAGAGCAGGGCCAGGGTGAGGGCGAGGAAGATCACGGTGAAGATAATCGCGCCCTCGTGCGGCGGGCGCAGCGGGTCGTCCGGCAGGCTCGCCTGCAGCCGCGCGCCGTTCGGCGTCGCGATACCGAGCCGGAGGTAGCCCGCCTTGCGGATCTCGGGCGTGCCGATGTCGACCACGGTGAGCGCCCGGCCGAACCCGTTCCGCAGGCGGCGGACGACCGGACGGTCGGAGCCGTCGTCCGTCGGCGCGGCCTCACTCCAGGGGGCGATCTGGAGGTTCGGCACGCTGCGGGCCGCGTTCGCGAGGAGAGTCGCACGGTCCTGGGGCGCCGCCGAGTCGAGCAGGCGCGCGACGATCGCGAGGCGGCCGGCCGCGACGCCGGGGTGG
>NZ_VRUX01001286.1:0-448 GCF_008039885.1 Methylobacterium sp. WL103 | reverse complement strand
GCGCGCGAGGCCGCGCCCGGATCGCACACCGCGACGAGCCGGTGGCCGGCCGCGCGGATGCCCGGCGCCATGTAGTCGCGGGCGACCCAGCCGTAGCCGACGATGCCCCAGCGGACTGCATCCATCACCAGCGCTCCGGCAGGTCGACGAATTCGCGGCTGCGCACCCGTCCGACCTCCGGCGCCGCGACGCCGCCGGCGAAGACCAGGCTTTCGGGACCGTCCGACCGCAACGGGTAGGTGACGGACCGGGCGTATTCCGCCTCGTAGCGTTCCGACGGCCAGGCGATGCGGTACGCCCCCGCCGCGTCGCGGCGATAGAGCGGGTTGAGGACGAGGTCCGCGCCGGCCTTCGGCAGCGTCAGCCCGTCGATCACCGAGCGCGGAGCCGGCCGCATGCCGGGGCCGGCGACCACGGAGAAGGCCTCGCAGCCGCGGAGCTCCGACGG
>NZ_VRUX01001285.1:0-451 GCF_008039885.1 Methylobacterium sp. WL103 | reverse complement strand
CCGCCGGATCGTGCGGGCCGGCGGCGATTCCACCGGGGCCCGCGTCCTCGAGACCCTGGTCCGGGCGGTGTTCGCCACGCCCTCGATCGAGCTGGTGACGGCCTCGGTCCACGACCTGCTGCGCGACGAGCACGGGGCGGTGGCCGGCGTGGTGTGCGAGCGCGACGGCGCCCGCTTCCGCATCCCCGCCCGGGCGGTGGTGCTCGCCACCGGCGGCGTCGGCGCGCTCTACGCCTCGACCACGAACCCGCGCGGCGCCACGGGTCAGGGCCTGGCGCTGGCGGCACGCGCCGGCGCGGCGATGCGCGACCTCGAGTTCGTGCAGTTCCACCCGACGGCGATCGCCGTCGGGGCCGACCCGATGCCCCTCGCCACCGAGGCGCTGCGGGGGGAGGGCGCGCGCCTCGTCGACGAGACCGGCGCCGCCGTGATGGCGGGCATCGCCGGCGGC
>NZ_VRUX01001284.1:0-452 GCF_008039885.1 Methylobacterium sp. WL103 | reverse complement strand
CGCGTGGCCCGCCTCGGCGACGGCGAAGCCCAGCCGCAGGCCCGCGAGCCCGTAGGTCTTGCCGAAGGAGCGCAGCACCACGAGTCCCGGGCGGAGATAGGGACACAGGCTCACGACGGACTCGAAGTCGGCGAAGGCTTCGTCGACGAGGAGCATCCCGCCGCGGGCGGACAGGTCGTCGGCCGCCGCCAGCAGGGTCGACGCCGGCCAGGTCCGGCCGTCGGGATTGTTCGGGTTGACCACGACGACGACCTGCGCGTCCCCGGCCTCGCCGAGGTCGCGCACCGCCGAGACCGCATGCCCGGCCCGCGCCCAGGCCGCCGCGTGCTCGGCATAGGTCGGCCCGACGACGGCGGCCGCGCTCGGCGCGACGAGGCGCGGGATCGTCTCGATCAGGATCTGCGTGCCCGGCGCCGGCACGATGCAGGAAGCCGCCGCGCCGTAGGCCCGCG
>NZ_VRUX01001283.1:0-453 GCF_008039885.1 Methylobacterium sp. WL103 | reverse complement strand
GCGGCCGCCCGCGCCCTCGACCTGGTCGAGCCGGGCATGCGGCTCGGGCTCGGCACCGGCTCGACGGCGGCGGCCTTCGTCGCGCTCCTCGGGGCCCGCGTCCGCGACGGCCTCGACGTCGTCGGCGTGCCGACCTCCGAGGCGACCCATGCGGCGGCGACGCGCGAGGGCATTCGCCTCGCGACCCTGGAGGAGCTGCCCGAGCTCGACCTCACCATCGACGGAGCCGACGAGGTCGACGCCGACCTCCGCCTGATCAAGGGCGGCGGCGCGGCCCTGCTTCGCGAGAAGATCGTCGCCTGCGCCAGCCGCCGCATGGTGGTGATCGCCGACGCGGCCAAGCGCGTGGCGACGCTCGGCGCCTTCCCGCTACCGATCGAGGTCAACGCCTTCGGCCTCGCCGCGACCCGGATCGGCGTCGAGGCGGCGATCGCGCGCGCGGGCTGCGCCGGC
>NZ_VRUX01001282.1:0-454 GCF_008039885.1 Methylobacterium sp. WL103 | reverse complement strand
GGCTCGCCCTCGCGCGGGCGCACCGACGTGATGCCGACGGGCCGCAACCTGACCACCCTCGATCCGCGCGCGCTGCCGACCCGGGCGGCGACCCTGCTCGGCGAGAAGGCGGCGGCCGCGATCGTGCTGCGGCACCTGCAGGACGAGGGCGAATATCCCGCCCGCATCGTCATGGACCTTTGGGCCTCGCCGACCCTGCGCACCGGCGGCGAGGACGTGGCGCACGCGCTTGCACTGATGGGGGTGCGCCCGACCTGGGACCACGCCTCCACCCGCGTCACCGGCTTCGAGGTACTGCCGCTCGCCCTGCTCGACCGCCCGCGCATCGACGTGACCTGCCGTTGTCTCTAATACACATCTGACGCTCACGACCACTCCTTACCTGTAGAACACGGTGGTCGCCGTATCATAAAAAAAAAAAAGCGTTGCGCCGATCTCGGCGAAGGCAGCGTCC
>NZ_VRUX01001281.1:0-454 GCF_008039885.1 Methylobacterium sp. WL103 | reverse complement strand
GCTCAAGCCCGTTCCCCCGCACGCGGTCCCGGCCGAATGAGCGCCGCGCGCACGCTCCGCGGCCTCCTGCTCGCCGGCCTCGTGCTCGGGGCGGGCGCGGCCCAAGCCGTCCAGCCGGACGAGGTCCTGAAGGACCCGGCCATGGAGCATCGCGCCCGCGAGATCTCCTCGGGCCTGCGCTGCCTAGTCTGCCAGAATCAGTCGATCGACGATTCCGACGCGCCGCTGGCGAAGGACCTCCGGCTGATCGTGCGCGAGCGGCTGAAGGCCGGCGACAGCAACCAGGGCGTCGAGGATTACGTGGTGAACCGCTACGGCGAGTTCGTGTTGCTGCGCCCGGTCCTGGCGCTCCACACCGTGCTGCTGTGGCTGACGCCGCTGCTCGCGGTGCTGCTCGGCGGCTTCGGGATCTGGCGCCTGTCGCGCCGCGCGGCGCCGGCGCCCGAGCGTGGCC
>NZ_VRUX01001280.1:0-455 GCF_008039885.1 Methylobacterium sp. WL103 | reverse complement strand
ACGCCCTCGACCGGCTGCTCAACCGCGACGTCTGTCGCCTCGATCTCGGCGGCGGACGGTGCGAGCGCGGGCGGCGTGACCGCGACCGGCGCCGGATCGAGGAGGCTCGGCGTACCCATCGCCGCGATTTCCAGCGGAACCAGGCTGTAGCTCTCGCCCGACGCGGCCGTGGCGACGTAGCTGCGCTGGTCGGGGCGCTTGGCGAAGGCCAGCACCGGGCGGACGTTTCGGTCGACGAGGCGGACGACGCCGTCGGCGAAGAGCCAGCCGGCGACCGTCCCCACCACCGGCACCGCCCGCCGGCAGCCGGCAGGAAACCGCACCACCTGCCCGGCCTCGCCGGATTCCGAACTCAGCGTCATCACGCAGCGCCGGTTGGTGCCGTCGCGCGACAAGTCCCAGGTGCCGGGCACGCCGCCGCGCGCCTCGGGGAGGGTCGTCGCGAAGAGCGCGGG
>NZ_VRUX01000127.1:0-9364 GCF_008039885.1 Methylobacterium sp. WL103 | reverse complement strand
CGCGCCGCGGCGATCGCGTCGGCGCCGTCGGCGGCGATGGCCTCCGCGGTCGTGCCCATGCGCAGCCAGGCCGAGACCGGCCGGGCGAAGCCCTCGATGTCGGAGGTGAGCGGCGCGTCGTGGATGCGGTGATAGGTGGCGTGCTCGCCGACGATGTTGACGATCGGCGAGCGGGCGCGGCGGGCGTTGTGGAGGTTGGCCAGTCCGTTGGCGAGGCCCGGGCCGAGATGGAGCAGGGTCGAGGCCGGCTTGTCGGCCATGCGGGCGTAGCCGTCGGCGGCCCCCGTCGCGCCGCCCTCGAACAGGAACAGCACGCAGGCCATGCCCTCGACCCGGTCGAGCGCCGCCACGAAATGCATCTCGGAGGTGCCGGGATTGGTGAAGCAGACCTCGACGCCCCCGGCGACCAGGGTGCGGACCAGGCTCTCGGCGCCGTTCATCGTCTCTGTCAACGCGCTCTTCCCTCGTCTCGCCGTCCGGCGCCGCACGGCCCGGAGGCGCCATCGTGGCGCCGCGGAATAGGGCGGCGCAAGGCCTGGGCGCAACACCGCGCGGCACGCGCATCGCAACCTGCGATCGAGGATGCGGTCCCGTCGGCACCCGGGCGTTGGCGCGGGACTTGCCCGTGCCGGGATCCCCCCGCCCACCGCATGAGAAGCCCCACGATGATCGGCCGAACGCTCGCCGCCGTCACGCTGACCACCGCGCTCGCCGCCCCGCCGGCGTCGGCCGAGAGCGTCCTGCGCATCGCGATGACCGCGACCGACGTGCCCACCGCGACCGGCATGCCCAACAACGGCTTCGAGGGCATGCGCTTCCTCGGCTATCCGATCTTCGAGGGGCTGGTGCAGTGGGACCTGACCCGCACCGACAAGCCGGCTGGTCTGATGCCGGCGCTCGCCACCGCCTGGGAGCAATCCGCCGAGGACAAGCGGATCTGGACCTTCCACCTGCGCGACGGCGTGCGCTTCCACGACGGCGAACCGTTCGATGCCGACGCGGTGATCTGGAACCTCGACCGGTACTTCAAGAACGACAGCCCGCAATTCGAAGCGCAGGGCGCGGGCATCTCCCGCGCCCGGGTGCCGATCATGGGCAGCTACAAGAAGCTCGACGCGCGCACGATCCAGATCACCACCACGCAGGTGGCCTCGTACTTCCCCTACATGGCGGTGTACCTGCTATTCACCTCGCCGCAATCGTTCGAGAAGGCCGGCCGCGACTGGGCCAAGGTGCAGGCGGTGCCGGCGGCCGGCACCGGGCCGTTCAAGCTCACCAAGGTGACCCCGCGGGAATCCGCGGATCTCGCCCGCAACGACGGCTACTGGGATAAATTCCGGATGGCGAAGGTCGACAAGATCCGCCTGATGCCGATCCCCGAGGCGAACGCCCGGATCGCGGCGTTGCGCGCGGGCCAGGTCGACTGGATCGAGGTGCCGGCCCCCGATGCGATCCCGTCGCTCAAGGCCGCGGGCTTTGCCGTCACCACCGGCGTCTACCCGCATGTCTGGCCGTGGATCTTCAACGTCGGCGCGACGAACAGCCCGGTCAAGGACGTGCGCGTGCGCCAGGCGCTGAACTACTGCGTCGACCGACCCGCGGTGGTCAGCTTCCTCAACGGCACGGCGGAGGCCGCCAGCGGCTGGTTCAACGATGGCAACCCGGATTTCGGCACCCCGAAGAACCGCTACGTCTTCGATCCGAAGAAGGGCAAGGCGCTGCTCGCCGAGGCCGGCTACACCGCCAAGAAGCCTTTGTCGCTGAAGATCATGATCTCGGCCTCGGGCTCGGGGCAGATGTCGCCGATGCCGATGAACGAGTTCATGCAGGAGAACCTCAAGCAGGCCTGCGACGTCGACGTGTCGTTCAACGTGGTCGAGTGGCAGATCCTGCTGAATTCCAGCCGCGCGCTGCCCGACGCGGCGAGCCTCCAGGGCTCGAACGCCCTCAACGTCTCCTCGCCGACGTCGGATGCCGGCGTGATGGTGCGCTATTTCGCGGCCGACCGCTTTCCCCCGAACGGCTTCAACTTCCCGAACTGGACCGACGCGACCTTCGACAAGGCCCTGAAGACGCTCGCCGAATCGAGCGACCCGGCCGAGATCTCGGCCGCCACCAAGGCCGCGCACGAGCGCCTGGTGGACGACCCGCCCTGGCTCTACGTCGTCCACGACCTCAACCCCCGCGGCATGAGCCCGAAGGTGAAGGGGTTCGTCTCGCCGCAGAGCTGGTTCGTCGACTTGACGCTGGTGAGCATGCCGTAGGGATTTCGAACGACGCGACGACGTTGTCCCGGACGCCCGCAGCGCCAACGGAGGGTGATCCGGGATCCAGCGAACGAAAGTGCCGCGTCAGCGGCTCGATACCCGGCGCGGCGAGAAATTCGGACGCTTCGCGACGTGATCATGCTGGACCCCGGATCGGGTTCCGCTCCCGCTCCACCCGTCCAGGGAAACGCGCGCCTCCTGCAGTGCAAGACGACGAAGAGGACGACGGTGTCAGGCATCTTGACGGATACGGGCGACGACCTCGCCGACCTTTCGGCGACCGAGCTCGCCAAACGCATTGCCGGCAAAACGGTGTCGCCGGTCGAGGCCGTGGAGGCGATGCTCGCGCGCATCGACGCCCGCGAGCCGAAGCTTCAGGCTTTCACCGAAGTCTTCGCCGACGACGCGCGGCTGGCGGCGGAGGGCGCCGACCGGGCGATCCGCTCCGGCCACGCGGTCGGCCCGCTGCATGGGGTGCCGATCGCGCTGAAGGACCTGATCGACATCAAGGGCCGCATCACCATGGGCGGGTCGGCCGCCCACCGGGCGCGGCGTGCTGACTGCACCGCCACCATCGCCCGGCGCCTGATCGCGCAGGGGATGATCGTGCTCGGCAAGACCCACACGGTGGAGTTCGCCTATGGCGGCTGGGGCACCAACCAGCACCTCGGCACCCCGTGGAACCCGTGGGACCTCGAAACCCCGCGCACCCCCGGCGGCTCGAGTAGCGGCACCGGCGTCGCGGTGGCCGCGCGGATGGCGCCCTGGGGCATCGGCACCGACACCGGCGGATCGGTGCGCCTGCCGGCGGCGTTCTGCGGGTTGACCGGCCTGAAGGTCACCGTCGGCCGGGTCTCGACCCATGGCATCGTGCCGCTCAGCGCGACCCTCGACACCCCCGGCCCGCTTGCCCGCAGCGTCGCCGACGCCGCCCTGCTCTACGCGGCGATCTCCGGACCCGACCCGCTCGATCCCGCGACCCGCGGCATCCTGACCGCCGACCCGTTCCCGACCCTGGACCGCGGCGTGCGCGGCCTGCGCCTCGCGCGGATGCCGGAGGCCGAGCGCACGGGCTGCTCGGCCGAGATGCTTTCCGCCTACGACACCGCCCTCGACGTGCTGTCCGGGCTCGGCGCGGAGGTCGTCGACCTGACGCTGCCGTTCCGGTTTTTCGACCTCGTGGCGATGAGCGGGATCACCAACGCCGAGGCCTACTTCGTCAACGGCGCGCTCGCCGAGGACGCGGCCGCCCCGCTCGGCGACGCGGTGCGCGCGCGCATCCTCGGCGGTCGCAGCCTGTCGGCCCAGGACTACCTCGCGACGCTCCAGCGCCGCGACGCCCTCAAGCGCGACCTCGCGCTCGCCTGGGAGGGCGTCGACGCGATCCTGACGCCGACCACCGAGACCGCGGCGGTGCCGCTGGCGGAGGTCGACGAACTGCACATGCCGTCCCGCTTCACCCGCTTCGCCAACCTGCTCGACCTCTGCGGCCTCAGCCTGCCGAACGGTTTTTCGCGAGACGGCCTGCCGCTCTCCCTGCAGATCGCCTGCCGCGGCTACGACGAGGCCATGGCGTTGCGCATCGGGCAGGCCTTCCAGGGCGCGACGGCGTGGCATCTGCGAGCGCCGACGGGGTTTTAAGGGGGGGGCATCGTTCCTCTTTCCGGACGTTGGTCAGAGCGGCGCGTGTCCGCCCCCGGCGGCCAGCGCGCATCCCCTCGCCCCGCGTGCGGGGAGAGGGCTTGGCCGACCTCGTCGTCGGCGAAGCGAGGCGGCAGCCGAAGGTGAGGGGGTGCCAACGGAGGAGCCTCGTCCGGCACCTCCCCCTCACCGTCGCTTCGGCTTCGCCTCCGCTTCCCGCAGGCACGACGAGGTGCCTGCGGGCCTCTCCCCGCCTGCGGGGAGAGGGGGGTCGATCGGCCCGCCCCCCGAATTCCCCGCTCCCGTCGGCACTTGCCCGGGTCCCGACCGGAAAAGTCGCGCCGCCGTCGTATCCCGTTCAGGGTCGAGGCGTTAAGGCTTGGGCCTCGCCCGCCCCGGAGGACGGACCCGATGCCGCGTTTCCCGACTGCCCTGGCGCTCTTTGCGCTCCTCGCATCCGTGGCCCAGGCCGAGACCACCGCCCAGACGCCGGCCCCGGCGGCGCCCTCCGTCGCCGCCGACCCGGTGCGGCCCGACAAGCCGGCGCACAAGCCGTACCTGACCGGCGCGGGCGTTCCCGACACCGTCCAGATCCTGCCGGCGCCGCCGGCCAGCCACTCGACCCTGGAGGCCGCCGACCGCGCCGCCTTCAACGCGACGCGGGCGATGAAGGGCTCCCCGCGGTGGGAGATGGCCGCCACCGACGTGGCCGAGGGCGCGGCCGCGATCCTGGAAACCTTCGCCTGCGTGCTCGGCACCCGCGTCGACCAAGCCCGCGTGCCGGCGGTGATCACCCTGTTCGAGCGCGCGCGCCTCGACATCGCCGCCGGCACCCGCGGGCCGAAGGTGCATTACCGGCGCCTGCGCCCCTTCGTCGGCAACGAGGCGCCGATCTGCGTGCAGCGGACCCAGGCGCTCGCCGACAGCTTCAGCTACCCGTCCGGCCACGCCACGCAAGGCTGGGCCTACGCCCTGATCATGGCCGCCCTGGTGCCCGAGAAGGCCACCGCGATCCTCGCCCGCGGCCGGGCCTACGGCGAGAGCCGCGTCGTCTGCGGCGTGCACTGGATGAGCGACGTCGCCGCCGGGCGCACCAACGGCTCGGTGATCTTCGCCGCGCTGGTGGGCGACGCCGGCTTCCGCGCCGACTTCGAACGGGCGCGGGTCGAGCTTTCCAAGGTGCTCGCGAGCGAGCGCAAGGCGCCGGACCAAGCCTTCTGCGCCCGCGAGTCCGAGGCGGTGAACGGCCCGGGCCTCGAGTTCTAGATCTGGTGTGCATGGGTCCATTCGCTGCAACCGCAGCGTGCTCGAGGTCGCCCATGCCGGCCTAGTCCGCCCGAATTACGAGGCGCAGTTCATTGCCGAGCCGTCCGTCGTCGTCGCGTCGCGGACGATCCAGGAGCAGGTCGGCACCTACGTCCAGGACCAGACCAGGATCGGCCGCCTGATCCTCACGCTGACCGGGCGCCACGACACCGTCGCCTCGCGCGTCGACGTGCCGTCGATGGCGACCACCTTCAAGGACGACCGGAACGCCTTCACCGGCCGCGCCGCCGCGAGCTATCTCCTCACCGACCAGTTCGTCCCCTACGTGAGCTACGCGACCTCGTTCGCGCGGCAGCTCGGCCTCGGCCGCAACAACGCGTCCTTCGCGCCGACCCAGGGCGAGCAGGTCGAGGGCGGCATCAAGTTCAACGTGCCGGGCACCAGCGTCTTCCTGAACACCACCGTATTCGACATCCGGCAGACCAACGTGCTGCGCCCCGACCCGGTGTCGCCGCTGATCTTCCAGGCGGCGGTGGGCGAGGTGCGCTCGCGCGGCGCCGAGATCGAGGCGGTGGACAAGTCGGCCCGGGCTTCAACGTCACCGCCGCCTACAGCCACGTCGACATCCGCACCACCAAGAGCCCCGGCAGCCCGGACACGGTGGGGCTCGCCCTGTCCGGCATCCCGGCCAACGCGGTGAAGGCGTTCGCGACCTACGCGATCCCGCCGGGCTTCGACCTCTTCGGCCTCATCTTCGGCGGCGGCGCGCGCTTCGCCGGAACCAGCCCGGCCAACGACGTGCCGGGCACCTTCCGGAACTCCACCGTGACGCTGTTCGACGCCGTGGCCGGCTACGACTTCGCCAAGCTCGACCCGCGGATCGCGGGCATGCGATTTCAGGCCAACGTCACCAACCTGCTCGACCGCAACGACCAGAGCTGCCAGGCGGGCTTCTGCTACCGCGGCCAGCCGCGCCAGGTCATCGCCAGCCTGATCTACCGCTGGTAGACGCCGACGCGGCGCGGCCCGAGACTAGGACCGCGCTCAGGCGACCTGCCGCGAATCCGGCTTCACCCGATACGTCTGCGCCGTGCCCTTCCGCGTGCGCTTGGCCGCGTAGAGCGCCGCGTCGGCGTGGCGCAGGACGGCGTCGCGGTCGTGCGACGCTTCGCTGGACCACGCGATGCCGACCGTTCCCGTCACGCGGGCGATGTGGCCCTGTCCGTCCACGACGATCTCGAGGTCGTGCAGGAGGCGCCGCACCATCCGGTCCAGGTCCGCGCGAGCGAGGTTCTGGGGGACGACGACGGCGAATTCGTCGCCACCCAGGCGCGCCGGAAAATACCGCTCGTAGCCGGCTTTGCGCAGGCGCTCGGCGACGCGGCGCAGCACCGCGTCGCCCGCCGCGTGCCCGAGGGCGTCGTTCACGCCCTTGAAGCCGTCGAGATCGATCAGGAGGACGCCGACGTCGCCGTCGGCGGCCCGCGCCTCGTGCAGCCGCGCATCGAGGACGCGGTGGAACTCGGCCCTGTTGGCCAGCTGCGTCAGGTCGTCGGTGCGGGCCTGGTGGCGGAGCCGCGTCTCCAGCCCGTGCCGCTCGGTGATGTTCTGGATCAAGCCGATGAGGGCGGCGGGCTTGCCCTTGGCCAGCTCGATCTCGCAGGAGCATCGCACGCGCCGGATGTTTCCCTTGGCGGTCACGAGGTCGGCCTCGAGCTCGAACGGCTCGCCGGTGTCCAGGGTGCGCATCACCGCGGCCCTGAACGCCGTGCGATCGGGCTCGGGGAAGGCGTCCATGCCGTCGCCGTCCGGCTCGGCGCCGCCGACGGGCAGCTCGTGGATGGCGAAGACGCCGTCCGACCAGGACAGGGACCGCTTCTCGATGTCGTAGCGGTACGATCCCATGTCGGCCATGCGCTCGGCCCGTTTGAACTGGCGACGCTCGCGTTCCAGGCGTTCGACCGCCATCCGGTGCTCATCGGCCACCTCCGCGGCGCGGACGGCGAGGGTCCGGGCTTCGATCAGGGCTTCGGCGACGCAGGCCAGCTCGGTGAGGATGTCGAGGTCGGCAGGCGTCGGCGCGCGGGGCTGCTCGTCGAGGACGCAGAGCGTCCCGACCGTGACCCTTTCGCCGTCGGGGCGCCGGACGCGGACCGGGACGCCGGCGTAGTAGCGGATGTGCGGTGCGCGCGTGACGAACAGGCTCGTCGCGAAGCGCGGGTCGAGGGTGGTGTCGGCGACGATCAGTGGCGCTTCGGTCTCGAACACGATGGGACAGAACGCCTGGGCCCGCTGGGTCTCGGCCGCCAGGGGTCCGCAGCGCGCCTTGAACCACTGCCGCTCCGGGGCGACTAGGGTGATCGAGGACATGCCGGTTCCGAGCATGCGTTGGGCGAGCTTGGCGAGGGCGTCGAACTCGCGCTCGGGCGGCGTGTCGAGGAGGTCGATTTCGGCGAGCGCCTGTTGGCGCAACGCCTCACGCTGTGTGTCCGACATAAGTCCCCTGAAGCCCATGCGCAGCCCCGCTCGGGCGGGGGTGCCGTCCCGTGGGATACGACGACAGGTTTAATCGAGCGTGACGTTACGCAACGTCCCATCGAATTCGGCGATGCCGGAGGCGCCGCCGCACCGGCAGCGTTCGTCGCGATGCCTGTTCGGCCCACCGCAAGGCTTCCGGCCTCGACGGCGCGCGGGCCGCCCCGAGCGGGTGCCCGTCGCCTTCAGCTCGCGAGGCGCATCCCTTGACGCCGCGCCTGGTCGAACGCCTGAAGGTCGAGCGCCAACGCGATGATCTGGCTGCTCTTGAGACGGGCCGGCTCGATCGCGCTTCCGACCCCGTGCTGCAGGTAGACCTCCTCGACCTCCGGTGTCCGCATCGCGCCGCCCATCGTCCAGTTCGGGAACGAGCGCGTCGAGACGTTGCGGGCATCCGCGACGGTCGCACCGGTGTGCCGAGGGTCCCGCGCGATCCGGTTGTAGGTTTCGCCGACCTGCGCGCGATCCCCCTCGAGGATCTGGATGAACCAAGTCTTGTCGAAGATCAGGAAGCCGGTGATCCCGTCACGGCAGTTGTTGCGTTGCGAGGCCGAGACGATGTCGCGAAGGTTCGTCAGCATGGCGCGGTCGCCGCCCGGAACGGTGTTGCGGCTATAGTAAATGAGCTGGTGGATCATCACACTCTCGACTTCGACGGCGTCTATCTCAGTCCCCGGCGCAGACATCCTCGCGTCGGTTCGTATGCATAATGCAGCCGGCCGGGTTTGGTTGTGTTTGGATTGGGCAACGCTCTCGACGGGGATAACAAACCGCTAACGTTGATGCGGTTCATAAATCCTTCCTTCATTCGAACGCACCGCAGACCCTCCGGACTTCTTCAATGACCGCGATGGGCCGGCATGGGCATTTGCCGGAGCGATGGAGCGACCGCCGCAAACCGGGCCTGTGCCCGTGCCTGGTTCACCAATCCGGATCGATGATCCGGGTCCGGGACCGCGGGCGCGCTTTCGGTCTCGGCAGCGATGGCGTGGAGGCCGACATCCTCGACGCGCGAACCGGCGACGAGGCGAAAGCTTCGGCCGCGATCGCAGCCGGCTTCGGACCGGTCGTTCGACGGCAGAGCCTGGAAATGGAAAAGCCCCGTTCGGTTGCAACCGGAGCGGGGCTTCCCAATGACGAGGGGACGGCGTGCATCCCCTCGTGATCCATGCGTGGCCCAGGATCGTTAACGAATGGTTACCGGTCTCGGAGGCCGACAGACGTCGGCATCGCGACACGCCATCCCGTGCCTGCGCGCGTGATCGATGGTACGGCGTTTCGCCGCCTCGACCGCAGAGCCGCGGATGCGGTCTCATGCGTGCATCGCCTTCGCGAAGCCGGACCGTCCGGGGCGACGCACGGGTCGGAAGGATCTGAGATGGCGCGGTGGCTCGACACACCGGAGCGGTATGGGCCCGTCAGCCGTGGATTCCATTGGCTCATGGCGGCGCTCTTCGCGTGGCAGTTCACAGGCGCCCTGCTCTATGTCGGCATCGGCGACACGGCGCTGACGCGCTTCGTCGGGAGCAGCCACTTCACCTTGGGCTTCACCCTGTTCGTCCTCGTGCTGCTGCGTGGCGCTTGGGGGTTGGCGAATCTGCGTCGGCGCCCGCCGCATCCGGGCCGGGCCGGGCGGGCGCCGACGCAGATTCGCC
>NZ_VRUX01001279.1:0-457 GCF_008039885.1 Methylobacterium sp. WL103 | reverse complement strand
ACCTCGGCCGGCACGCCAGGCGCGGCCTCGGCCAGCGTGTCCTGCCTCGGGGCCGCCTCACCCGCCGCGACGCGGGAAAAGTTCGGCAGGATCGGCTTGCGGGTGCGGACGCGGACGGCGCAGCGCATCGCGATCTCGACGGTCGCCTGCAGGGCGTCCGGCAGGTCGGCGAAGAGCTCGGCCATCTCCGCGCGGGTCTTGAAGCCGTGCAGCCGGGTGAGCTTGCGGCGGCGGTCGTCGGAGACGACGCGGCCGTCGGCGATGGCGAGCAGGGCGTCGTGGGCGTCGTAATCGCCCGCCTTGCCGAAGAACGGCTCGTTGGCGGCGGCGATCGAGAGGCCGTCGCGGTCGGCCATGCGCAGCAGCTCGGCCTCGATCCGGCGCTCGTCGTCGAGGCCGTGGCGCTGCAACTCGACGTAGAGCCGGCTCTCGCCGAACGTCGCGCGCAGCGCCGCGA
>NZ_VRUX01001278.1:0-457 GCF_008039885.1 Methylobacterium sp. WL103 | reverse complement strand
GAATAGGACCGGCCGCCGACGGCAGCTTCACCGCGCCGACCTACGCCCTCGGCGGCCGGTCCTATTCCGGCGTCGGCGACGCGCTCGCGGCGGTGGACGCGTTCGCGGTGAAGTACGACGTCGACCCGGCGACCGGCGGGCGCGGCCAGTCGATGACGCTGGCCGGCAGCGACCCGAACCAGCCGGTTCTGATCCGCAACGTCGCGGCCGGGGTGCAGCCCACTGATGCCGCCAACCTCGGGCAGGTGACGGCCCAGGTCGCGACCGCCAAAGCGCAGAGCTTCGCCTACACCGACCAGCGGGTGCAGGCGAGCTACGCCGCCGGCACCGCCTACACCGACGCCCGCGTCGCGCCGCTGGAGAAGCAGGCGAACGCCTTCGGCAGCCAGCTCGCCGGCCTTCAGAACGAGGTCGGGCAGGTCCGCCAGGAGGCGCGGCGCGGCGCGGCGATCGGCTT
>NZ_VRUX01001277.1:0-458 GCF_008039885.1 Methylobacterium sp. WL103 | reverse complement strand
CCGCCAAGCCCCCGCGGTTCCGGCAACGCCCCGGCCGCGAGGCGGTCGGCACGCTGCTGCCGGTGGAATTCCTGGCCACCTCCGGTTCGCTCATCGACGTGGCGGCGTTCCGCGCGGTCGGGCCGTTCCGGGCGGACTACTTCATCGACGGCGTCGAGCTCGAATGGTGCTTTCGCGCCTGGAGCGCCGGCTATGGGTGCTGGATGACGCGGGAGGCCACGATCGGCCACCGCGTCGGCGGCGGCACGATCCGCGCGTTCGGCATCGAGACGCCGCGCCAGCCGCTGTTCCGCATGGCGACGTACCTGCGCAACTCCGTCTACGGCTGGCGCCTGCGCCACATCCCGCTGCCGTGGAAGCTGCGCCAGCTCGCCTACCTCCCGCTTCAAGTCGCGCTGTACTGGCGCGACGGCGGCTACCGGCCGGCGGTGCTGCGGCGGCTCGCGCAAGCGGTGCTC
>NZ_VRUX01001276.1:0-460 GCF_008039885.1 Methylobacterium sp. WL103 | reverse complement strand
GCGGACGGCCCTGCTCGTGGCCGCCGACGGAGCGCGCTCGCGCCTGCGCGAGGCGGCCGGGATCGGCTGGGTCGGCTGGTCGTACCCGCAGGTGGGCATCGTCGCGACGGTACTGCACGCCCGCCCGCACGGCGGCCGGGCGACCGAGCACTTCCTCCCGAGCGGCCCGTTCGCGATCCTGCCGCTGGCCGACGGGCCGCAGGGCCACCGCTCCTCGATCGTCTGGACCGAGCGGGCCGCCGACGTCGACGCCCTGCTCGGGGGCGAGCCCGACGCGGTGCTGGCCGAGATCGAGCGGCGGTTCACGCCTCAGCTCGGGCAGCTGGCGCTGGAGCAGGGGCCGAGCGCCCACCCGCTCGCCTTCGGCATCGCCCGGCGTTTCCACGGCGAGCGCCTGGCGCTGCTGGGGGACGCCGCCCACGTCATCCATCCGATCGCGGGCCAGGGGCTGAACCTCGGC
>NZ_VRUX01001275.1:0-461 GCF_008039885.1 Methylobacterium sp. WL103 | reverse complement strand
GCCGACATCCGCTCCTGGACCGCGCGGCTGCGGCGGCGCTCGGCGACGTTCTCGCGGAATTCGACGGCGGCGGCCGCGATGGCGCGGACCTCGTTCGGGCCGCCCTGCGGGATCTCGACGGAGTCGTCGCCGCGGCCGATGGCGGTGAGCGCCCGCGACATCCGGGTCAGCGGCCGGGCCACCGCGGTGCCGAGGGCGAAGGCGAGGGCGCCCGACAGCAGGAAGATCGCGAGCGCCGCCCCCGACCAGATCGCCAGCGCCCGCTCGGCCATCGCGCGGACGCCGCCGGCCTCCGCGGTGAGGTCGGCGGTGAGGCGGTCCTCGACCGCCTTGAGGCCGTCGATGCGCTGGGTCGCGAGGCGGAACCAGAGCGGGGCGTCGCGGAAGGCCAGCGGCTCGCCGGGCATGGTGTCGAGGGCGGCCTTGCGCAGGCGCGCCACCTCCTGCGCCGGGGCGGAGGC
>NZ_VRUX01001274.1:0-463 GCF_008039885.1 Methylobacterium sp. WL103 | reverse complement strand
CCCGCGAGCCGTGCATCGATGCGGGCGGCGAGATCGATCCCGGCGGCCTGCGGCAGCACCCGGACGACGACGGCCCGCAGGATCGCGAGTTCCACCGCGTCGCAGGCCTGCGGGCGATAGGCGAGCTCGTCCGGCGCGGCGCGCTCGTGCAAGGCCGCGCGCAGGCGGCCGTTGACCCGCTCGGAGGCGATCAGGTCGCGATACGCTGCGTCGATCTTCGGCGCTTCAGGCTCTTCCGTGTGCGGCGCGACGACGTGGCCGCGAATCAAGTCGGCGACCGCATCCGGCCGCTCGATCGGCAGCAGGTGGCCGGCGCCGTCGAGGGTGACCAGGCGGGCCGAACCGAAATGCGGCGCCATCAGCGCGGTTTGCGCCTCCGGCCCGAGGTCGCCGTCCTCGCCACCGGCAAGGATGAGGGCGGGGGTGCGCAGGACGCCGACGCGCTCGCACCAATCCTCGCGGC
>NZ_VRUX01001273.1:0-466 GCF_008039885.1 Methylobacterium sp. WL103 | reverse complement strand
CGCGGCACCAGCACGAGGCAGAGGACGGCGTTCACCGCGCAGCCGGCGGCGCTGAACGGCACCGCGAAGCCGGTGCGGCCGAGCGCGACCAGGGCCGAGAACAGGATCGTCGCGGCGATCATCGCCGCCGCCATCAGCGCGGCGATGCGCAGGACCGGCACGCTGGCCGCGTAGTCCGGCCCGAACAGCAGGCGGACCAGCGGGTCGGCCAGCACCCAGGCCGCGATCACGCCGGGGCCGGCGACGGACAGGACGAGGCGCAGCGCAAGGCGGGTCTGCGCCGGCAGGGTGCCGGCGGCGGCGGCGCGCCCGAACACCGGCAGCAGCGGGGCGGCCAGGGTGATCGCGACGGCGACCCCGAGCTCGAAGAAGCGGTAGCCGGCGGTGAACAGCCCGACCTCGGCCGCCCCCGCGAAGGCGGCGAGCGCGAGCAGGCCGATGCGGGCGTTGAGCGTGCCGAGCGCGT
>NZ_VRUX01001272.1:0-466 GCF_008039885.1 Methylobacterium sp. WL103 | reverse complement strand
CCCCGGGCGCGGTCGCCCGCGAGCTCTGCCTGTCGTGGGACGACCTGCGGGCGCTCGGCCGGGACCCGGCCGTCACCTTCGGCGCGCATACGCGGAGCCATCCGATGCTGGCCAAGCACGGGATCGAGGCGGTCGCCCGCGAGGTCGGCGAAGGGCGCGAGCGGCTGGCAGCCGAGCTGGCGCGACCGGTACGGCACCTGTCCTACCCGGTGGGTGACCCGACCTCGGCCGGCGCACGGGAATTCGGGCTCGCCCGCGACCTCGGCTTCGAGACCGCGGTGACGACGCGGCCGGGCCATCTCTTCCCCGACCATGCCGGCCACCTGCACGCCCTGCCGCGGGTCTCGGTCAACGGCTGCCACCAGTCGCGGGCGGCGCTTTCCGGCCTGCTCTCGGGCGTGCCGTTCCTCGCCTGGAACCGCGGCCGGCGCCTCAACGTGGCGTGAGGCGCGGGCCCGCGATCACC
>NZ_VRUX01001271.1:0-466 GCF_008039885.1 Methylobacterium sp. WL103 | reverse complement strand
GGCCGGCACGCTTCCCGCGATCGCGCTGCTCGCCTTCGCCAGTGCCAGCCTGCCGGCGCAGCGCAGCCTCGACGAGCACGTCGCCCGCGTGGCGGAGGGCCTGCGGGCCGAGGGCCTCGTCGGCGGTCGCCGTGCGGTCGCGATGATCGTCGGGCGCGATCCGGAGACTCTGGACGAGGCCGCGATCTGTCGCGCCGCGATCGAGAGCCTGTCGGAGAACTTTTCCGACGGCATCGTCGCGCCGGCGTTCTGGATCGGGCTCGGCGGCCTGCCGGGCGGTGCGCTCTACAAGGCGATCAACACCGCCGACAGCATGGTCGGCCATCGCACCCCGCGTCACGAAGCGTTCGGCTGGGCCTCGGCCCGCCTCGACGACCTCGTGAATCTGCCGGCCTCGCGGCTCACCGCCGTGCTGATCGTCACCGCCGCCGGGCTCCATCGCGGCGCCTCGCCGGCCGGCGCCTGG
>NZ_VRUX01001270.1:0-467 GCF_008039885.1 Methylobacterium sp. WL103 | reverse complement strand
TCCCGGAGCCGAGGGGGAGGGCGCCCACGCTCCAGCGGGTGGCGCCGAGCGCGGCGACGAGGTGGGCCGCGGCGGCGATGTCGGCGATCGAATCCCAGGCGCCGACCTCGTGGAACGCGACCCGCTCCACCGGGATGCCGTGCACGCGCGCCTCGGCCTCGGCGAGGTGGCCGAAGATCGCGAGCGCATGCCCGCGCACCGCCGCGTCGAGGTCGGCCCGTTCGAGCGATGCGCGGATCTCGGACCACGGCCGGTGATCGTGGTCGCCTGCGTGGTCGTGGGTGTGGGACGGACCGTGCGCATCGGGATGCGCGTGATCGTGATGGTCGTGATCGTGGTCGCCGTGCTCGTGGTCGCCGTGCTCGTGCCGGTGCGCCGCAGCGAGCGCGGCCTGCGGCGTGGGGTCGGGCGCGCCGGGTCCGAAGACCAGGAAGCGGCTGCCCTGGAGGATGCCGTCGTTGTGGGGC
>NZ_VRUX01000126.1:0-9393 GCF_008039885.1 Methylobacterium sp. WL103 | reverse complement strand
TGCCCGCCCGTCACCGACACGGTCTCGATCATCTCAGACCGAACCGCCTCCGCAACCGCCGGAAGGTCGCTCTCCGGCAACAGACGCAACGCAGACGTCTCAGACAAACCGTCCAAAATCGAGGGGGATGTTTCTTGACGTGTCAATGAACCACTCGCTCGCTATGACTTCCGGCCCGAAGGGCATCCGTGGCAGGCCGCGTCGATCCGAGGCGGCCGATGCGCGGTCCACCTCCCCTATGACGACGGGGTCGTTCCGGCCGGTTTCGCCGTCGCCCGCTCGCGGGAACGTTGGTACGGCCGCTGTCATGATAGTGCCAATTACGGACCTTGTGGGATCCGATCAATGTTTCATCCCTGGATTTTCCCACTTTCGTGCCCTCGCTGCCACATGAGGCCCGCGTTGCTCCGTGCTGTGCTGTCCGGATTCCTATCGATTCTCGCCTTCGTCTTCAGCGCGCGCGCGGAAGCCGAGCCGCGCCCGGTCGACGACGTGTTCACGTTCGCGTGTGCCTTTCTCGGCGACTGCCCGGTTCGCACCGTGCCGGGCGCCCCCGATCGCGACGTCCGCCCATTCGAGGGCACGCTCGGTCGCCCCTGCACCTGGCGCGAGCGCCCGACGCCGTCGGGGCCGCGCAGGGTTCGCGCGTGCTCTTGAGCCGCGGACGAATCGCCCTCGTCGCCCTGATCCTCGGCCTCGGTCCGGTTCGCGCCGCGGAACGCTGCCCGGCCTTGTTCGTCGACAACCGCTCCCCTGAACTGACGAATCCGAAGCTCGCCGCCAAGACGCTGCCCCTCTGCTTCGACGCCTATGCGGTGCTGCATTCCGGGGTGGCGCGCGCGCCGCTCTACGCCGCCGAACGGCTGACCCGGGCGAGCGTCTCGGACGCGCGGCGGGTCGAGCGGATCGACGCCTTCCACGACGAGGACCGCGTCCCCGCCGACGAGCGCGCGCGGCTCGACGACTACGTCCGCAGCGGGTTTGACCGGGGCCATCTCGCGCCGGCCGGCGACATGCCGACCGGCGCGGCGCAGGCACAATCTTTCAGCCTGGCCAACGTCGTCCCGCAGAACCGCGCCCTGAACCGAAGCCTCTGGGCGGCGATCGAGGAGAGCACGCGCCGGCTCGCGACCCGGCGCGGGCAGCTCTTCGTCGTGACCGGGCCGGTCTATGCGGGCGACGCGCTCGCCTCGATCAACGGCCGCGTGCTGGTGCCGAGCCAGATGTTCAAGGCGATCTACGATCCGGTCGCGGGGGAGGGCGGCGCCTACCTTGCGCCCAACGATGCGGGCGGGACCTGGCAGGCGATCTCCCTCGACGCCTTGCGCGGCGTCGCCGGGATCGACGCGTTCCCGTCGCTGTCGCCGAGCCAGAAGGCCTCGGCGATGACGCTTCCCGAGCCGCGCGCCTATTCCCGCGACGACGTCGCCGACCACCGCCCCCAGGGTCGGGAGCAGACTTGGCGCGCTTGGCTCGGCCACGAGGCCGCGCGCGCCCTGCACCGCGCCCTGCGCCAGCTGCTCCGCTCGATCTTCTGAGGATCCTTTGCGATGACGAAGCCCAAGGATGGCGAGCCCGCCTTCGAGCCCTTTGCGGATGCGGCGGCGGTGAGGACCGTCGGCGCACTGGCGTTCGAGAACGGCCCCGACACGATCGCGCTGCACGGCTCCCTCGACATCACGCGGGACAAGGCCGGCCTGGCGCAGGCGCGCGCGCTGAAGGCCACGGTCGACGCCGTGGTCGCCGCGCTCGAGGCAGCGGATTTGCCGGCCGAGGTCGCCGAATCGACGACCGCGCCGACGGTGGTGAAGAACCCCTTCGCCTGACGGCGCGGATTTCAGGCGATGCGCACGCTGGTCATGGCCTCCGCGGCGCGCCGGACTTCGCCGGCGATCAGCTCCTCGCTTGCGCCATCGATCGGCATGTCGGCCAGGAGAACGGCGACGTCGCGCTTCACGTCCTCGCGCACCTCCGGGTCCTCCTCGGACAGGCGCCCGATCAGCACGCCCATCACGATCTCCATCGCCAGCATCTTCGCGTAGAGGCGCGAGACGGCGTCGAGCGGCTCGTCGTCGGGTTCGGACATGGGGTTCCTGCTTGATCCGGGCCGCTGGCGACCGCGCGTCCCGCGTGATCGGCCGAAGCGAGGCCGGCGCGCAAGTCCGACGTGACCGAAGCGTGGACACGGACGGATGAAGCGCGGGCGCTACGGTGCCTGCGTCGCAGCGACCAATGCAGGCGGTTCGGGTTTCGCCTCGGCGCCGGGCGCCTTGCGAGACACGTAGTAGATGTCGATCGCCCGCCAGAACGCGCCTTGCTCGTCGGAGGTGCGGCGGGCGAGCGCCGTGTCGAGGAGGGACATCGCCTCGCGGGCGGGGGCGTTGGCCTCGACTTCCCGCAGAAGGCTGGCGAAGGTCAGCATGGCGGCGCCTTTCCCGGGGGACGACCCGTCTTCAACGCTCAAGCTGCCGCTTCGATCCGGCGTGACGGTCGCGCGGCTCGGTCGCGCGAACGAACGGCTTCGTTCTTGCCTCGCGGATGGGCCGGCCTACGATGCGGCCGGTGCGCCGCGCCGCGGCGATCCATACGAAGGGGTGTCGATGCTTCCTGTCAGATCCAGCCGGTGCGCCGCGCTCGCGGCCCTTCTCCTCGCGAGCCTGTCGCTGCCCGGGGCGGCGATCGGGCGCGAGATGTCCGACGCGGCGGTGGAGGCCAAGGTCGGCAAGCCGAACGTGGTGATCCTCGCCACCGGCGGCACCATCGCCGGCGCCGGCGCGGACGCGGCCAACAGCGCGACGTATCAGGCGGCCAAGGTCGGGGTCGACAAGCTGATCGCGGCGGTGCCGCAGATGTCGGCCATCGCCAACGTCCGCGGCGAGCAGGTCTTCCAGATCGCTTCCGAGAGCTTCACCGACGCGCAGCTCGTGCAGCTGGCCAAACGCGTGTCGCAGCTGGTCAAGCAGAGCGACGTCGACGGCGTGGTCATCACCCACGGCACCGACACGCTCGAGGAGACCTCGCTGTTCCTCAACCTCGTGGTGAAGACCGACAAGCCGATCGTCGTGGTCGGCTCGATGCGCCCCTCCACCGCCATCTCCGCCGACGGCGCGCTCAACCTGCTCGATGCGGTCGCGGTGGCCGGCAGCAAGGAGGCGGTCGGCAAGGGCGTCATGGTGACGATGAACGACCAGATCCAGTCCGGCCGCGACGCCACCAAGCGCACCAACATCGTTCCGAGCGCGTTCTTCAGCCAGTGGGGCTCGCTCGGCATGGTGGTCGAGGGCAAGACCTACTTCTTCCGCAGCCTCGACAAGCGCCACGGCACCAGCTCCGAGTTCGACATCGACACGATCGACGCGCTGCCGCTGGTCGCCATCGTCTACGGCTCGGGCAACATGTTCCCCGGCGCCTACAAGGCCGCGGTCGACGCCGGCGCCAAGGCGATCGTCAACGCGGGCACCGGCAACGGCTCGGTGCCGGGCTACCTCGTGGACACGCTGAAGGACATCCGCGCGAAGGGCACGCTGATCATCCGCTCCTCGCGCGTGCCCGACGGCTTCGTCCTGCGCAACGCCGAGCAGCCGGACGACAGCTACGATTGGGTCGTCGCCCACGACCTGAACCCGCAGAAGGCCAAGATCCTCGCGGCGGTGGCGCTGACCAAGACCAGCGACACCAAGGAGCTGCAGCGGATCTTCTGGCAGTATTGAGACTTAAGTCCCCGGTCTGTCCTGCCATCTTGCGGTCGGCTCGGAGGCGTAGGGGCTTGTATCTTCGTCGGCTGGCCCAAAGTCGGCAGCGCACAGGACGGCCCCGGAGCGTTTCGCATCCGGGCCGTCGAGAGGACTTGCGATGACAGAGATCCATCCGGTGGTCGCGGCCGTGACGGCGCGCGTGGTCGCGCGCTCGCGCGATTCCCGGGCCGCCTACCTCGACCTGATCCGGCGCGAGCGCGAATCCGGCGTGCATCGGCCGACGCTCGCTTGCGGCAACCTCGCCCACGGCTTCGCGGCGTCGGGCGAGGACAAGGCCGCGATCCGCTCGGGCCGGGCGATGAACATCGGCATCGTCACCGCCTACAACGACATGCTGTCGGCGCATCAGCCCTACGGACGCTACCCCGAGCAGATCAAGCTGTTCGCCCGCGAGGTCGGCGCGACGGCGCAGGTCGCGGGCGGCACGCCGGCCATGTGCGACGGCGTCACGCAAGGCCAGCGCGGCATGGAGCTGTCGCTGTTCTCGCGCGACACGATCGCGTTGTCGGCCGCGGTGGCGCTGAGCCACGGCATGTTCGACGGCGCCGCGCTCCTCGGCATCTGCGACAAGATCGTGCCGGGCCTGATCATCGGCGCGCTGCGCTTCGGCCACCTGCCGACGATCCTGATTCCGGCAGGCCCCATGCCGACCGGCATCGCCAACAAGGAGAAGCAGCGCGTCCGCCAGCTCTATGCCGAGGGAAAGGTCGGCCGCGAGGAGCTGCTGGAATCCGAATCCGCCTCTTATCACGGCGCCGGCACCTGCACGTTCTACGGCACCGCCAACTCCAACCAGATGATGATGGACGTGATGGGCCTGCACATGCCGGGCGCCTCGTTTATCAACCCGGGCACCAAGCTGCGCCAGGCGGTCACGCGCGCTGCGATCCACCGCCTGTCGGAGATCGGCGCATCGGGCAACGATTACCGGCCGCTCGGGCGCTGCATCGACGAGAAGGCGATCGTCAACGCGGTGGTGGGGCTGCTCGCCACCGGCGGCTCGACCAACCACGCGATCCACCTGCCGGCGATGGCGCGCGCCGCCGGCATCGTCCTCGACTGGGAGGATTTCGACCGGCTCTCGGCCGTGGTGCCGCTGATCGCCCGCGTCTACCCGAACGGCTCGGGCGACGTGAACCACTTCCACGCGGCCGGCGGCATGAGCTTCGTCATGGCGAGCCTGATCGATGCCGGGCTGCTGCACGACGACATCCTCACCGTGTCCGGTGCGCGCCTGCGCGACCACGCCCGCGACCCGAAGCTCTCGGGGGACGACCTCACGTTCGAGGATGCGGTGCCCGAGAGCCTGGACGACACGATGCTGCGCAAGCCCGCCGCGCCGTTCCAGGCGGACGGCGGGATGCGGCTGGTCAAGGGCAACCTCGGCCGTGCCACCTTCAAGACCAGCGCGGTCGAGGAGCATCGCCGCACGATCGAGGCGCCGGCCCGCGTCTTCGACCACCAGGACGACGTGCTGAAGGCGTTCAAGGCGGGCGAGCTCGAGCGCGACGTGGTCGTGGTGGTGCGCTTCCAGGGTCCCCGCGCCAACGGGATGCCGGAGCTGCACAAGCTCACACCGCAGCTCGGCGTCCTCCAGGATCGCGGCCACAAGGTCGCCCTCGTCACCGACGGGCGGATGTCGGGCGCTTCAGGTAAGGTGCCGGCGGCGATCCACCTCAGCCCCGAGGCGCTGGGCGGCGGCCTGATCGCTAAGATCCGCGACGGCGACATCGTGCGCCTCAGCGCGGAAGAGGGCCTGCTGCAGGTGCTCGTCGACGACGCCGAACTCGCCGCCCGCGACGACGCCGTGGCACCGCCGCCGGCCACCGGCACCGGGCGCGAGCTGTTCGCCTTCATGCGCCACGGCGCGGACGGAGCCGAGCAGGGCGCCTCGGCGATGCTCGCCGCCGCCGGCCTTTGAGATCAACGGACAAGGAACGCACCATGACCGGCATCGACGCGCTGATGCGCTCCGTCCCCGTGATCCCCGTCCTCGTGATCGAGGAGGTCGAGCACGCCGAGCCGATCGCCCGCGCCCTGGTCGAGGGCGGGCTTACAGCGCTCGAAGTCACCCTGCGCACGCCGGCGGCGTTGGACGTGATCCGCGCGATGTCGCGGGTGGAGGGCGCGGTGGTGGGCGCCGGAACAGTGCTCAACGAGCGCGACCTCGACGCGGCGATCGAGGCTGGCGCGACCTTCATCGTCAGCCCGGGCCTCACCGCGCCGCTCACCGAGGCGGCGCTGAAGCGCGGCATCCCCTACCTACCGGGGGTCTCGAACGCCGCCGACATCATGCGCGGCCTCGACCACGGGCTCGACCGGTTCAAGTTCTTTCCGGCGGAGGCTTCGGGCGGGATCAAGGCGCTGAAGGCGCTGGCCGCGCCGTTCGGCCAGGTCCGGTTCTGCCCGACCGGCGGCATCTCGGAGGCGACGGCGCCGGAATGGCTGGCGCTCAGTGCGGTGCTCTGCGTCGGCGGAAGCTGGGTGGTGAAGCCCGGTGCGCCGGACGTGGACGCAATCCGGAAGTGCGCCCTCGTGGCGACGGGGCTGCGCGGCTAAAGCATTTTCGAGCGAGGTGGACGCCGGCTCGCGTGAAGAAAATGCGACCACGCAATAGGACAGAGCATGTTGCATGATCCGGAGATCATGCAACATGCTCTAAACGCGCGAAAACGCCCGCCCCGGTCTCCCGGAGCGGGCGCAATCTCAGCTGCGATCGAAGTCGATCAGCAATCGTTGCTGGCGGCCTGCGCGGCGGTCGGCTTGCCCTTGTCCTGCGCGTTCACGTCGGCGGGCGAGGTGGCGGTCGCGGCGGAGCCCGCCTTGTTCATCGCGCCGACCGTGCCGGGGGACTCGCCCTTGGCGCCGGGGCTGGTGTTGGCGGTGGCGCTCGGATCGACCGTCGAGGACTTGCTGGCGTCCTTGTTCGGCGTGACCGTGGTCCCGGTCGAGCAGGGCGCCGCGAAGGCTGCCGACGACATCAGGACGAGGGCGGCGGCGCTGGCGAAAGTCGTGATCTTGGTCATGCGTTTCTCCGCAGTTTCTTGATAGCGGGGTACAAACGTCACGACTGCGTGAGGGTTCCTTTCTTATTCCCGATCGGCAATTGCGATTGGTGATTCGTCCCGTCTCGCCCTTCGATCATTGAAAAGCCGGCTCGACATGCGAGCCTTCGTTGCGGCGGATGCTCTATTCGGCCGGCGCGACGGCGCGAAGCTCGCGCGGGCTGAACAATCCGTCACCCGTCGCCTGCATGTCGACCCGGCGCTCGTGGTGCGCGTGCAGCGTCGAGCGATGCCCGATCGAGACGATCGTGGTCCCGGGCAGCCTCTCGCGCAGCATGCGATAGATGCCGGCCTCGCTCGCCTCGTCCAGCGCGGCGGTCGATTCGTCGAGGAAGAGCCATTCGGGCTTGGCCAGCACCGCGCGGGCGATGGCCAGGCGCTGCTGCTCGCCACCGGACAGGCGCTGGTCCCAGGCGTCGATCTCGTCGAGGCGGTCGGCCAGCGCCGGCAGCTGCGCCGCGACGAGGGCCTCGCGGATCGCAGCGTCCGGAAACTGGTCCGTAGTGTTCGGGTAGCACACGGCGCCGCGCAGGGTTCCGAGCGGGATGTAGGGGCGCTGCGGCAGCACCAGGGCCGACTGGCCGGCCGGGACGTCGATCCGGCCCTTGCCGAACGGCCAGATGCCGGCGATGGCACGGAACAGGGTCGACTTGCCCGAGCCGGACGGGCCGGTGAGCAGGGTCGCCGCGCCCTTGGTCAGGGACAGGCCGTCGGCTGTGACGATGGTCCGCCCGTCGGGCAGGGCGAGGGTCAGCCCCGTGGCGGTCACGTCGGCCTTGCTGGCGTTGCCGTGGCCGAGCCCGTCGGTCGCCGCGGAATACGCCTCGGCCAGCGTCATCGCGCGCTTGAACGACGCGAGACGGTTGGTGTTGGCCTTGTAGGCCGCGATCGTGACGTAGGAGTTGATGAAGAACGACAGCGACGACTGCACGCTCGAGAAGGCGTCGCCGGTCTGCTGGAACTGCCCGAGGGTGATCTTCTTCAGGAAGTAGCTCGGCGCCGCGAGGATGTAGGGGAACACCACGCTGATCTGACTGTAGGACAGCGTGAAGCTGCCGAGCTTGATCCGCCGGTAGATGATGCCGAGGTAGTTGTGGATGATCTCGTGGAAGAGGCTCTTCAGCCTGACGTTCTCGGCGCGCTCGCCGCGCAGCAGCGCGATCTGCTCGGAATAGATCCGCGACCGGGCCAGCGAGAAGCGGAAGTCGGCCTCGACCTTCTCCTGCCGGAAGTCGAGACCAATCAGCGGCCGCCCGATCACATGCGTCAGCCAGGTGCCGACCAGGGCGTAGCCGACCACGAGCCAGACGAGGAAGCCCGGCACGACGGTGTCGGTGAACGGAAGCACGAAGTCGCGCGACAGCCCCCACAGGATGACCATGAACGAGACCAAGGTCGCGGCCTGCGACAGCAGGCGGATCGAGAGCGTCGTCGTCTGCGAGATGAACAGGTTGACGTCGCTCTGGATGCGCTGATCCGGGTTGTCGGCGTGCTCGCCGGTGAAGGGGATGCGGTAATGCGTGCCGCCGTCGAGCCAGCGCTCGTAGAAGCTTCGGGTCAGCCAAGTGCGCCAGCGCAGGTGGAGCGACGCGTCGACGAAGGTGTCGAACATGCCGACCACGACCCAGACCGTGGCCAGCGGCGCGAAGATCCAGACGAGCTGGTACCAGAACGCGTCGGCATTGTACTCCTGCAGGGCGTTGAACAGGTCTCGGAACCAGAAGTTCAGGCGCAGCTGCAGCGCCACCTGCGCGAAGGTGATGAAGATCGACAGCGCCACCAGCCGCTGCCCGACCTTGCCCTCGGTATTGCCGAAGAACCGGAACGGGCCGATCTCCGCGGTCGGCGCTTCGCGGCTGGCGAAGTAGGGGTCGGCGATCAGGGTGATTGCGCGGATCGGCTTGAGGTAGGAGATCGCGAGGACGAGGCCGCCGAACACGACGGCACCGGTGGCCGCGAAGGCCGGCGGCAGCAGGGCGGCCAGCGTCGGCGGCAGCAGGCTCATCGCCGCCAGGGTCTTGCCACCGGCCAGCACAAGGTAGCCGATCCCGTAGACCGCGACGAAGACCTTCAGGTAGGCGGAGAGGTTGGCCGAGGCGAGCAGGATGCCGGCCATCGCGAAGCCCGCGAGCGACACGTAGAGCGGCGGGGAGGGCACGCCGGGCGCCGCCAGCAGCACGAGGGCGGCAAGCGCCGTGAGCACGGCCTGCAAGCCGAGCCCGCTTCGAAGTGCGGCCACGCGCGTCTCCCGGTGATCTTGGTGGTCGGCTCCGTTGTCGGAGCCCTCCCGGCGGCAGTGAAGGCGGGTCGTGGCGAGATCGTGGCACCAAGAGGCGCGCGACGCTCAACCGCGCGTGAACGGGCGGCCTACCAGTTCCAATCCTCGAAGCCGGGCTCGCGGCAGCGATAGCCGATCGGGCATTGCGGGTTGTCGCGAGTAGGCACGAGACGGAGCTCGGCGATCTCGGACAGGTCGCAGAAGCTGCGGTCGCGCACGACGCGCTCGGGCTGTCCGGCGCCGACCGCGATCGTCACGTCGCCGCCGCGCTTCACCAGCGCCATCGCGTCGGCGC
>NZ_VRUX01001269.1:0-468 GCF_008039885.1 Methylobacterium sp. WL103 | reverse complement strand
TCCGAGAGCACGTCGATGACGTCGGTTGCCTTCAGCTTACGGGCGACCCGGATCGCCAGGCATTCGTGCGTGAACTCGTCGACCACGTTGAGCATCCGGATCTTGCGCCCGTCATGCGTGCGCGCCTCGACAAAGTCATATGACCACACGTGATTGCGGTGTTCCGGGCGAAGACGGACGCAGGAGCCGTCGTTGTCCCAGATCCGCCCTCGCTTGGGCTGTTTGGCTGGGACCTTCAGCCCCTCACGTCGCCAAATGCGCTCGACACGCTTGTCGTTGACGAACCATCCGGCCGCCTTCAGCAACGCACTGATCTTGCGGTAGCCGTAGCGCCCGTACTTCTCGGCCAACGCCACGAGATCGGCTGTCAGCGCCTCTTCATCATCGCGGCCCCGCGGCACCTTGCGCTGTGTCGAGCGATGCTGACCGAGCGCCCGACAGGCACGGCGCTCGGAGATGTTCATCGTC
>NZ_VRUX01001268.1:0-469 GCF_008039885.1 Methylobacterium sp. WL103 | reverse complement strand
GGCCACCTGCGCGCCGCGCGCGGCCGTGGCGTCGAGCCGGGCGCGGATGTCCGGCGGGGTGTTGATCCGGCGGATGCCCGGCAGCGGCTGCACCGTGGCGGGCAGCCGGTCGGGCACCGACACGTCGATCGAGACCACGTCGACGCGCCCGGCGATCCGCGGCGTGCGCGCCAGCGGGCCGGAAAGCGCGAGGTTCAGGCTCGCGACCGCCGTCATCAGCGGACTCGAGATCAGCTCGGCGCGTTCGCCCGCGATGCGGATCGTGCCGGGAAAGCCGGCCTGCGGCTCGAGCGCCACGCGACCGTCGGCCCGGAGCTGGCCGCCGTTGCGGGTCGCCAGGGTGAGGCGTTCGAGGACGATCGTGTCGCCGCGCCCCGTGGCGCGGCCCTCGATGTTGGTGAGCCGGATGCCGTTGAGCGGGTCGGCGAAGCTGCCGCCCACGAGCGTCGCGCTGCCCTCCGCCCGCGGC
>NZ_VRUX01001267.1:0-470 GCF_008039885.1 Methylobacterium sp. WL103 | reverse complement strand
GGCCAGGGCCGCGTCGGGGGTGAGCCGCAGGCCGCGGATGTCGCGCACGCTCTCGGCGGTCGGCGCGTAGATCCGGTAGGTCGCGTTCGGGATGCGGGACAGCACCTCGAAGGGGCCGGTGAGGTCGATCTGGTCCAGCCCCTCGAACAGGAGGGAACCGATCTGCAGGTGGGTCTCGGGCGGGATCATGGCGGGTCTCCGTGGTGGACAGGCGAGCCTTAATCCCGCACGATCTGGCCAGGATGCCAGATGACCCTCGTTTCCAGCCAAACTCTTCCGGCAAGTCTGCGCCGACGGGGGCGCCCCGCATCGTCGAGGTGCTGGCCTTCCCGTCGGTGCAGCTCCTCGACGTGGCCGGGCCGCTGCAGGTCTTCGCGACCGCCAACGAGCAGGCGCGGGGCGCGAGGCCCTACGCGCCGCGGGTGGTCGGCTGGGGCGATTGCGCGCCGACCTCGTCCGCGGGCCTGCGG
>NZ_VRUX01001266.1:0-471 GCF_008039885.1 Methylobacterium sp. WL103 | reverse complement strand
GGGCGGCACCGTGCAGGTCCTGGCGGCCGCCGGCAGCTACGATCCGCGCACCCAGTACGCGATCCTCACCGCGGCGGGCGGCGTCGCCGGCCAGTTCTCGGGCGTCACCGCGAACTTCGCCTTCCTCACCCCGACCCTGCGCTACCAGCCGACCGAGGTCGACCTGACGCTGACGCGCAACGACATCGCCTTCGCGACGATCGCGCAGACCCGCAACCAGGGGGCGGTCGCCGGCGCGATCCAGGCCGCCGGCCCCGGCGCCGGCGTCTACGACCGCACCGTCGGGCTCACCACCTCGGAGGCGGTCGGCGCATTCCGGGCGCTCACCGGCGACATCCATGCCAGCGCGATCTCGGCCGAGTTCGAGACGGCGTTCTTCGTCCGCGAGGCGATCCTCGACCGGATGCGCTGGGGCGCGACGCCGGGCTACGCGGACGGGGCCGATTACGGCCGCCTGCCGGCCGCCTACAC
>NZ_VRUX01001265.1:0-472 GCF_008039885.1 Methylobacterium sp. WL103 | reverse complement strand
CCCCAGGCGCAGCTTGCGCCGGCCCTTGCCGCTGACGTGGTCGAGGTAGCCTGCGCGCCTCGCCGGCTCCAGGCCGGCGAGGTCGAGGGCGCCGCGGGCATGCGCCCAGTAGGCGGCGTCGCGCCGGTTCGTCCGGGCCGCCAGCAACTCGGCGAAGGGGCCGTCCGCGGGGGCGTTCAACAGCAGGAGCCGCGGCGACAGTCCGAGCGCGCGCGGCGCGTCGCACAGCGCTTGGAGCGCACGCGCGGGCTCGGTACCGTCGAGGAGCGGCACGCCGAGCGGGCAGAAACCGTGGGTCCAGCCGACCAGCACCGGCAACGGCACGCCCCAGCGGGTGCGCGAGCTCCGGAACGGCCATAGGGCGAGCCAGCGCGCGCCGGGCTCCTCCGGCGGCCGGTCGGCGACGACGAGCAGCCGGATCCCGTCGCCGAAGGCCCGCGCCGCCGGCAGCGCGTAGTCGGCCTCGTAGAAC
>NZ_VRUX01001264.1:0-473 GCF_008039885.1 Methylobacterium sp. WL103 | reverse complement strand
ACCCTGGCCTACCGCGTCGCCCGCCGGCTGCTCGCCGACCCCGAGGGCGCCTCGCGGGCGCCCGGCCTTGGCATCGCCGCGAACGATCCGGTGGTCGGTAAGATCGCGGCGCTCTCGCATCCGAACCTCGTGGCCCTGCGCCGCCATCGGGTGCCGACCGCCAAGACGCTGCCGACCAAGATCCCGGTCGACGCGGTGCGCAAGGCCCTGGAGCTGTTCGGCTCCACCGCGGGCAATGCCGGCTACCGCATCTGCATCGTCGACAGCGCCGAGGACCTGAACGGCAACGGCGCCAACGCGCTCCTGAAGATGCTGGAGGAGCCGCCGGTCCGCGCGCTGTTCCTCATCGTCAGCCACGCGCCGGGCCGACTGCTGCCGACGATCCGCTCGCGCTGCCGCGCCCTCGCGCTCCGGCCGCTGGACGCGGCCTCCGTCTCGGCGGTGGTGTCCGGTTTCCCCGCCCCGTTCCCGGC
>NZ_VRUX01001263.1:0-473 GCF_008039885.1 Methylobacterium sp. WL103 | reverse complement strand
CCGCGCAGGTGCGTGCCGAAGACGCCGACCAGGGTCCGGCCCTCGCGCGTCCGCGCGCCGAAGAACCGGTCCTCGCCGCGCCGCCCGGAGGCGATGAGCGCGCGGGCGTCCGCCAGGGTGAAGGGCGCGGGCAGGAAGTCGACGGCGCCGGTGATCGCCGGGTCGTCGGTGAGGCTGCGCAGGGCCTCCGCGTCGTCGGGCGTCAGCCCGTCGATCGTCAGGCGCGCGGTCTCCAGACCGGGCAGGTCGCTCAAGCTGTCGGCTCTCGCGCGGCGGAAAAGCATCTGCACGGATGTGGGATCGGGTGGCGGTTCCCGAAAGAGACGCTTTGGCGAGGCGGTCTCATCCCGCGCTCGTGCCGCGCCCCAGGGCCCTACTCGGCGGCCTCGAAGCCCGAGAGCGGCGCCTCGACGCGGCAGACCACCCCCTCGGGCTCGTAGGCGAGGCCGACCGACCCGCCGACCGCGCCGGCG
>NZ_VRUX01001262.1:0-477 GCF_008039885.1 Methylobacterium sp. WL103 | reverse complement strand
GGGCGCGCCGGAGCCGGTCTTCGCCCTGCCGCGCCACCGCATCGTCGATGCCGGCCTCGTCGGCCACGGCCATGTTCGCGCGCGCCTGCGCAGCCGCGACGGCCAAGCGGTCGGCGCGATCAGCTTCCGGAGCGCGCAAGGCCCGCTCGGACAGGCGATCCTCGCGGGAATCGGCTCCGAGTTCCACGTCGCCGGCACGCTGGCCTGCGACCGTTGGCGCGGGGCCGAGCGGGCGCAGGTCCGCATCTGCGATCTCAGCCCCGCGACCTGAGCGCCGCCGCGGAGCCGGCCTCGGCCCCGGCGCTCTCGCGACATCGTTAACGCGGCGTGCAGGCGCCGCGCCGTAAGCTCTCCGCATGCGCCTCCTCCTCTCCGCCACCCTCCTCCTCGCCGCGGCGCCGGCCTGCGCCGGCGGGGCCGAGGAGTTCTTCCTCGGCCGCCCGCCCTCGGTCGGCGTGGTGCAGGGCGGCCGAGGAA
>NZ_VRUX01001261.1:0-480 GCF_008039885.1 Methylobacterium sp. WL103 | reverse complement strand
GCGGCGCAGGCCGCCATCGCCGACGCGATCTCGGCCGGGCGGTTCCGCTGCCTTTCCGACACGACGTTCGTGCGCCCCGAGACTTTTGCCGACCGCGACGCCTTCCTCGAACGCGTCGCCGCGGTCGACCCGGCGCGGCGGATCGCGATCCGCGACAACGCGGAAGCGATCGCCACCGCCTTCGCGGCTGCGACCGAGCGCGATGCGGACGGGCGTTACGGGCTATCGCAGCCGCTGCGGGCGCACGTCCTCGTCGCAATGCGCGAGCCGGCTTGAGGTTTGCAGTTTGCGCCCGGGCCCTACGCCCGCGCCTTGGCCAGCCGATCGAAGGCCAGCAGCTCGGACAGGAGCGCCGGCATGTCCCGCAGCGCCACCATGTTCGGGCCGTCGGACGGGGCGCGGTCGGGATCGGGATGGGTCTCGATGAAGACGCCGGCGACGCCGACCGCGACGGCGGCCCTGGCCAGCACGGCGACGAAG
>NZ_VRUX01001260.1:0-480 GCF_008039885.1 Methylobacterium sp. WL103 | reverse complement strand
AAGCCGCCGGACCGGCTCCGACATAGCCATACGACCTGACATCGACATGTGACGGAGCTCCTGCCTGGCTCCGTATGTCCCCGTCACACCGCCTGCCGAAAGGTGCCGTCCAGACACCGCTTACGATAGGGCTTGGATCTAGATACAGGTGCTGGCGCGGGATGGCGCTGTATCGGCAACCCATCCACTCGACACTTGGCTATATCACGCCCGAGCAGGCCGAACGGAACGTGAGCTAAACCCCGTGTCCGTGGAACCGGGGGAGGATCAGGGGAACACCGGATCTCACCAGCGAGGCCGATACGCAACCTCGCCGCGGATCAGTAGGACAAAGATTGAAATGGGGGTCGGGCCGTAAGCGCTCGGTGACGGCTGCCTTGTGCGGATAGGGTCTGGGTCTGGATACAGGGGATGGCGCGGGATGGCGCTGTATCGGCCCTGTGTCTGGACCTATGACGAACACGGCTCACATCGTCGTCG
>NZ_VRUX01000125.1:0-9429 GCF_008039885.1 Methylobacterium sp. WL103 | reverse complement strand
CTCGAGCCCCGCCCGGGCCAGGCGGTTCTCCACCACCGCCACGTCCGGGTCGGCGGCGTCGGCCGCGCGGTCCAGGAGCAGCGAGCGCAGGGCCACCGCATCCGGATCCTCGAGATCGAGGGCGGCGAGGTCCTCCGCTTCGAGACCGAGCAGCTCGGGGTGGACGAGGAGGCTCGCCACGATCATCGCCTCGCGGGAGCTGCCGCTGCCGGAAAACCCGTTGGAGCGGGCAAGCCCGGCGCTCGGCCCGGCGGTGAGCCGCGGCGACGGCGGTGGATCGCCGGGGCGAGGCTTCCTTAGGTAAGTATTCTGCCGTCCGCCCGGCTGGTAGGCGCCGCGCTGCTGAGGCGCGCTGCGGGGCGAGAGACCGCGCAGGCGCTCCTCGATCTCGTCGCGATAATAGCTCCGCACCGTCTCGTCGCGGATGCCGGAGATCAGTCCGCGCAGGGTCTTGGCGAGGCCGGCGCGGCGCTCCGGGGTGTCAGTCGAGCCGGTCTCGACGGCGCGGTTCCACAGCACCTCGACCAGGGGCTTGGCCGCCTCGACCACCTTGTCGATCGCCGCCGCGCCGCCAGAGCGCAGCAGGTCGTCGGGGTCCTGGCCCTCCGGCAGCGTCGCGAAGCGCAGCGACCGGCCCGGCTCCAGCATCGGCAGTGCGACGTCGAGCGCGCGGAACGCGGCACGCTGCCCGGCGCCGTCGCCGTCGAAGCACAGGACCGGCTCGTCGGCGTGCCGCCACAGCAGGCCGAGCTGCTCTTCCGTGAGCGCGGTGCCGAGCGGCGCAACGGTGTTTGCGTGCCCCGCCAACGTCATCGCGATCACGTCGACGTAGCCCTCGACGGCGATGATCGTACCGCGATCGTGGGCGGCCTTGCGCGCCTGGTTCAGGTTGTAGAGCACCTGCCCCTTGTGGAAGAGCGGCGTCTCGGGCGAGTTCAGGTACTTGGCCTTCGCGTCCGCTTGCATCGCGCGGCCGCCGAAGGCGATCACCCGGCCGCGCACGTCCGCGATCGGGAAGATGATGCGGTCGCGGAAGCGGTCGTAGGGCACGGCGATGTCCTCGCCCGTCACCAGCAGGCCGAGCTCGCCCATCAGCGCCTTGTCGACGTCCTTGGCCGCGAGGTGGTCGCGCAGGCCGTAGCGGTCGGCCGGCGCGTAGCCGAGGCGGAAACGGCTGCGGATCTCGGGGCCGAGTTCGCGCCGGTCGAGGTAGGCGCGGGCGGCCGCGCCGGCGGGGGACGCCAGCCGCTCCTCGAACCAGGCGGTCGCCAACTCCATCACCTCGATCGCGCCGCGGCGCTTGGTCTCCATCTCGCGGGTGTCGGCGCTGGGCGCCGGCAGCGACACGCCGGCCTCCCCGGCCAGCCGCTCGACGGCCTCGGGGAAGCTCAGGCCCTCGGTCTCGATCAAGAAGCTGAAGATGTCGCCATGCTTGCCGGAAGAGAAGCAGTGATAGAACTGCTTCTGGTCGTTGACGTAGAAGGACGGCGTCTTCTCGGCGTTGAACGGCGACAGCCCGCGCCACTCGCGCCCGGCCTTCTTCAGCTTCACACGCCGGCCGACCACGTCGGAGGCGGGAAGCCGGTTGCGGATCTCTTCGAGGATGTGGGGCGGGTAGCGCACAGGTATGCGGCGGGTCCGGTGTCCGGTGTTCGGACCGGGATGTATACCGCAGGCACCCGCACCGAGTCCCTTCCCCGGGACGACGGTGGATAGCGGGCAGAACCGCGGTGTCGCGTCACGCCTTCGCGTTCAGCGCCGCCTTCACCAATCCGCTCGCCTTGGCGAAGTCCATGCGGCCGGCATAGGTGCCCTTCAAGATCGCGATGACCTTACCCATGTCCTTCGGGCCGGCGGCGCCCGCCTCGGCGATGGCGGCATCGATCGCAGCCTGCGTCTCGGCCTCGTCCATCTGCTTGGGCAGGTAGGTCTCGATCACCGCGATTTCGGCGCGCTCGTTCTCGGCCAGCTCCGGACGGCCGCCCTGCTCGTAGACCGCAGCCGATTCGTTGCGCTGCTTGATCATCTTCTGCAGCAGCGCCAGGATCTCGTCGTCGCTCGCCGGCTCCTTGCCGAGCCCCCGCGCCTCGATGTCCTTGTCCTTGAGCGCCGCCTGGATCATCCGGATCGTCGCGAGCTTGGCCTTCTCGCCGGCCTTCATGGCCTCCTTCATCTCGGTGGTGAGGCGGGCGCGAAGCATCGGGCTTGTCCTTGAGGTGGTGCGGAACGGAGGTGGCGCGAAAGCGAAGGTCGTGCAGAAACGGGTGGCTGGCCTGCGGTTTGCAGCGATTGAGCCGCGTTCGATGCGGCACCACATTGACCCCGTCGCCGCGGGCTCGATAAGACCGCCGCACACGATCACCCGCCGCCCGCTCGCGCCGTCTCGACGGCGCCGGTCGTGGCCGGACATAAGCGAGATCACCGTGATGCTGCAAGACAGCGCTTCCGCGCCGAGAGACGCCGCCGTGCCCGAGCCCTGGGCCGAGCCCGTCGCCACCGCGTTGCTGGTGCTGGCCGACGGCACCATCCTCGAAGGCTTCGGCATCGGCCAGACCGGCGTCGCCGACGGCGAGGTCTGCTTCAACACGGCGATGACCGGCTACCAGGAAATCCTGACGGACCCGTCCTATGCCGGGCAGATCGTCACCTTCACCTTCCCGCATATCGGCAACACCGGCACCAACGACGAGGATCTCGAAAGCCTCGACGCCGCCCCGGCGTCGGGCGTGCGCGGCACGGTGATCGCCTCGGCCGTGACCCAGCCGTCGAGCTGGCGCTCGTCCTCGCACCTCGACGCGTGGCTGAAGGCCCGCGGCATCATCGGCATCACCGGGATCGACACCCGCGCGCTCACCGCCCGCATCCGCGACCACGGCATGCCGAACGCGGTGATCGCCAACGACCCGCAGGGCAACTTCGACCGCGAGGCCCTGAAGGCGCGCGCCGCGGCCCTCGCGCCGATGGAAGGCCTCGACCTCGTGCCCCCGGTGACCAGCCGCGAGCGCTCCGACTGGAGTGAATCGACCTGGACGGTGAAGGCGGGCTACGGCCGCGGCGTACCGGGCGAGGGCCTGCGCGTCGTCGCGATTGATTACGGCGTGAAGCGCAACATCCTGCGGCTGCTGGCCGAGGCCGGCTGCACGGTTACCGTCGTGCCGGCGACCACCAGCGCGGCCGACATCCTGGCGCTGAAGCCGGACGGCGTGTTCCTGTCGAACGGTCCTGGCGACCCGGCTGCGACCGGCGAATACGCGGTGCCGGTAATTCGCGAGCTGCTCGCCTCGAAGGTTCCGACCTTCGGCATCTGCCTCGGGCACCAGCTTATGGGCCTCGCGCTCGGTGGGCGCACGGTGAAGATGGGCCAGGGCCACCACGGCGCGAACCATCCCGTGAAAGACAAGACCACCGGCAAGGTCGAGATCGTCTCGATGAACCACGGCTTCGCCGTCGATCCGGCGAGCCTACCCGAGACCGCGGTCGAGACCCACGTCTCGCTGTTCGACGGCTCGAATTGCGGACTCACCCTCACCGACCGGCCAGCCTTCTCGGTGCAGCACCACCCGGAAGCCTCGCCGGGTCCGCGCGACAGCCACTACCTGTTCGACCGATTCGTGACCCTGATGCGGTCCGGCAAGCCCGAGCCGGCGTCCGGCGTGGCCTGATCGCGCGGGGCGTCGGAGGCAACCGTCGCCCGCCATCGGTGTTGTCGATCCACATGATGGATCGACAGCCCGAAAGGCGCACCATGGCCGAGCACGACGCAGACCGCTCCTCACTGAAGGGTTTTTCCGCGAACACGGACCACAACGGCCAGGATCTCGGACAGGATTCGCCCCTCGACGTCGGCACCCCATCCCGGACCCAGGCCGACCTCAAGGGCAACCCGGCGGGCGAGGCCGAGACCGCGCGGATCGCCTCGGGCATGAAGAGCGAGGACGCCACCGACCAGACCGAGGCCGAGACGCCGCCGGAGAACCTGCGGGCGATCCGCGGCGAGGGCCAGCCGGGCGCAACCGCCTCTGAGGCGATCGATCGCGCCACCGCCGCCGTCGGGCAGGACGACGGGAAGTGCTGATGGCCCGCGACACGGACGAAGCCTCGGAGACCGTCACCCGCAAGCCGGACGACAAAGTCGGCAGCAGCGGCAAGCCCGCGGCCGGCGGCGGCGGGCACACCGCCGAGCAGTCGGCGATCACCGACATGGGAACGGGCGGCAAGTCCGACCCCGAGCGGAAGGCCGATTGGAAGCAGGGCGGCGAGCCTGGCCGCGCTCCGCCGACGCCCGGCGGCTCGTCGGGCGGGCATTCCGACCAGAAGGCGTCCCGCGGCCCACAGGCCGACCAGACGGTCGCCGACGGGCACTACAAAGCCGAGCGCGAGGAGGGGAAATGAGCGAGCACGACAAGCCTTCGGGCAACTCTTCGGACGAGCCCCCGAATGGCAAGCCCGCCAACGTCGCGCCGGACGCGGTGATGGACCCGAACGAGAAGACCGACGGGCATCCGGGCAAGGGACCGCAGGGCGGCGCTTCGAAGGACGAGGACGCCGACCCGGGCGCCGGCTGAAAACGCTTTGCTGTCGTGCTTTCGCGGCGGCGGACGCCAGGAACGATAAAAGGCCCGGGTAGCGATGCCCGGGCCTTCTTGCTGGTGCGGTCGAGGACCTTACACGGCGCCGGTGACGGCTTCTTTCGAGCGCTCGAAGCGCTTGCGGTCGTTCGGGTCGAGATGGGTCTTGCGCAAACGGATCGACTTCGGCGTGACTTCCATCAGCTCGTCGTCCTGGATCCAGGCGAGCGACTTCTCCAGCGTCATCCGGATCGGCGGCGTCAGGCGCACGGCCTCGTCCTTCGAGGTGGTGCGGATGTTGGTAAGCTTCTTGCCCTTGAGCACGTTCACCTCGAGGTCGTTCTCGCGGTTGTGCTCGCCGATGATCATGCCCTGGTAGACCTTGGCGCCGGGCTCGATCATCATCGGGCCGCGGTCTTCCAGGTTCCACATGGCGTAGGCCACGGCCTCGCCCTTGTCGTTCGAGATCAGCACGCCGTTGCGGCGGCCGGCGATCTCGCCCTTGAAGGGCTCGTAGGCCTTGAACAGGCGGTTCATGATCGCCGTGCCGCGCGTGTCGGTCATCAGCTCGCTCTGGTAGCCGATGAGGCCGCGGGTGGGCGCGTGGAAGACGAGGCGCAGGCGGTCACCGCCCGACGGCCGCATCTCGATCATCTCGGCCTTGCGCTCCGACATCTTCTGCACGACGACGCCCGAATACTCCTCGTCGACGTCGACCACGACCTCCTCGACCGGCTCCAGGATGCCGCCATCCTCGTCCTTCGAGAGCACGACGCGGGGACGAGAGACGGCGATCTCGAAGCCTTCGCGACGCATGGTCTCGATCAGGATTGCCAGCTGCAACTCGCCGCGACCGGAGACGAAGAAGCTGTCCTTGTCGGCGGCCTCCTCGATCTTCAGCGTGACGTTGCCCTCGCCCTCCTTGAACAGACGGTCGCGGATCATGCGGCTGGTGACCTTGTCGCCCTCGGTGCCGGCGAGCGGCGAATCGTTGACGATGAAGGACATGGTCACGGTCGGCGGATCGATCGGCTGGGCCTGGATCGGGGTCTCGACCTGCGGGTCGCAGAACGTGTCGGCGACGGTGCCCTTCACGAGGCCGGCGATGGAGACGATGTCGCCCGCCTCGCCGACATCGATCGGCGCGCGCTCCAGGCCGCGGAACGCGAGGATCTTCGAGACGCGGCCGGTCTCCACGAGCTTGCCCTCGCGGTCCATCACCTTGATCGCCTGGTTCGGCTTCACGGTGCCGGACGCGATGCGGCCGGTGATGATGCGGCCGAGGAACGGGTTGGCCTCGAGCAGGGTGCCGAGCATCCGGAACGGACCCTCCTCCACCTTTGCCGGGGGCACGTGCTCGAGCACGAGGTCGAACAGCGGCGCGAGGCCGTCCTCCTGCGAGCCGTCCGGCGCGGTCGCCATCCAGCCGGCGCGGCCCGAACCGTAGAGGATCGGGAAGTCGAGCTGGTCGTCGGTGGCGTCGAGCGCCGCGAACAGGTCGAACACCTCGTTCACCACCTCGGTGATGCGAGCGTCCGGACGGTCGACCTTGTTGATGGCCACGATCGGGCGCAGGCCGATCTTGAGCGCCTTGCCGACCACGAACTTGGTCTGCGGCATCGGACCCTCGGCCGCGTCCACCAGCACGATCACGCCGTCGACCATCGACAGGATGCGCTCGACCTCGCCGCCGAAGTCGGCGTGGCCGGGGGTGTCGACGATGTTGACGCGGGTGTCCTTCCAGACGACCGAGGTCGCCTTGGCCAGGATGGTGATGCCGCGCTCCTTCTCGAGGTCGTTCGAGTCCATCGCCCGTTCCTCGACCCGCTGGTTGTCGCGGAAGGAGCCGGACTGCGACAGCAGCTTGTCGACGAGCGTCGTCTTGCCGTGGTCGACGTGGGCGATGATGGCGATGTTGCGCAGCTTCATGGTGTTTCCGAAGCGAGTAGAACCCGCCACGGGACGGACCGCTGTTACGGTCGGCCACGCCGGGTCGAGAACGGGTTCGAGCTATTGCGCCGCAATATAAGGAGTCGGCCTCTGCGGCAAGGGGGCAGTGGTTCTGGGCAGTGGTTCTGGGCAGCGAGACGCTGCTCAGCCGTACAGCGCCAGCGGCAGCGTCACCAGGGCGACGGGCAGCGCCAGAAGCGCAGCCGGCCTGAGCCAGCCCGGCCTGTAGGACAGGAACGCGACCACGAGGAGCGCCGCGCCGGTCAAGGTGCCGACCCATTGCACCGGCCCGAAGTTCCAGCCCTCCAGCGTCACCGCCGCGGCGAAGGACAGCCCAATGCTGGCCCAGCCGGCGATTCGCAAGGTCCGCGCGCGCGCCGCGCCGGCCCGCACCAGGAAGGCGTCGCGGTGGTGGCGGTCGAGGCTGAGTGCCAGCGCCGAGAGGCCGGCAAAGCAGAGCGCCAGGTTGAGGGCGACGACGATGGCGGTCATACTCGCAGGGCCTCCCGTCCGGCGATGGCGGCGTCCGCGCGTTGCGCCTGCGGAGGCCGCGGTCGCCCGGCCTTGCGCGCGGCGAGCACGAACAGCACGCCGAGGACGATCATCGCGGCGTCGAAGCCGAGGAAGCGCAACTCGCCGACGAGTGGATGCAGGCCGGTGGCGATGGCGCCGACGAACGGGACCGCGAGGAACAAGGCGCCGACGAGCGCCAGGCCCTCGCGCCAGACCGTCCCGGCCGGGCGTACGGCGCCCAGCACCGCCACCAGCGCCCAGGCCCCGAAAAACATTCCGACCTCCCAGTCGGCACGGGCCGCGAGGTCGAGGGGCAGCAGGCGGTTGGCGAGGAAGTAGGCGGCGATCCCCGCCGGAAGGCCGGCGATGGTGCCGAGGTTCAGCACGCGCACCAGCCTTAAGCCGAAGCCGTCCGCCTCCACCCCCTTCGGCGCGCGGGCCACGGCCCACAGCACGAGGCCGGTGGCGACGGTGGCCGCACCCATGATTCCGCAGAGGAAGAACAGCGCCCGCAGGGCCGCGCCGGCGAAGTGGCCCTCGTGGAGGCCGAGCATCACCGTAGAGGTCTTGGCCGCGGCGCGGGTCGCGCCGTTGCGTCCGAGGACGGCGCCGGTGGTGCCGTCGAACGCGATCTGCGGGTGCTCGTGGGCGAGGCCGTGCGGTTCTTCGAAGATCGCGACCACCGAAGCCGCGGCGTCGGCGGGGTTGTAGACCGAGACGCCCTCCGGCGCCTCGCCGCGTTCCGCGATCGCCTGCGCGATCATGCTTGAGAGCGGCGCCAGCGTGCCGGGCTTGCCCGCCGGGCCGCGCAGGTCCGGCATCAGCCCGCTGTCGACGTAGAAGCGCATCTCGTCGCCCTTGTAGGCGGCGGCGACGCCCCAGGGCATGTACATCGGCGCGAGGGTGACGAGGCCGGTGTAGGTGATCATCAGGTGGAACGGCAGCGCGAGCACGCCGAACACGTTGTGCGCGTCGAGCCAGCCGCGCTGCGAGCGCCGCCGCCGAAAGGTGAAGAAGTCGGCGAAGATCCGCCGGTGGGTGACGATTCCGGAGACCAGCGCCACCAGCATCACCAGCGCGCAAGTGCCGACGATCCAGCGGCCCCAGAGCGGCGGCATGCCGAGCTCGAAGTGGAAGCGGTAGAGGAAGTCGCCCCCTCGCGTGTCGCGCGCCGCGACCGGCGCACCACTCGTGGAGTCGAGCAGCGCCTGGTGGAACGGACCGTCCAGGCTCTTCCACCACATGACGCCGACCGCCGGCTTCTCGGGCTTCGGCAGCTCGACGTACCAGCCCACGGCGTCGGGCATCGCCTTCTGCAGGTAGGCGGCAGCGAGGTCGGCCGAGCGGGCCGGGTCGCTCGCGCCGGCCACCAACTCCGGCCGCATCCATTGCGAGATTTCGGCGCGATAGTAGCTCGCCGTGCCGGTGACGAAGACTGAAAACAGCACCCAGCCGACCACGAGGCCGGACCACGCGTGCAGCCACGCCATCGACTGGCGGAAGCCTTGCCTCATGCGGCACCGGCGGCGGAGAACCCGCTCGCGAGCCAGAGCCCGCCGCCGAGGACGGCTGCGAGGCCGACGACCGCGAGCGCGGCGCGCCCGAGGGCGCGGGCGGCGAAGACGTAGACCACCACCGCCACCATCACCGCGAAGCTCACGAGCGTTGCGCTCGCGACCGCCTCCGAGCGGACGAGGGGCAGCGTCAGCGACAGGAGCGCGGTCAGCAGCGCCGCGACCCCGTAGCCCCCGAGCACCGCGAGCACGATCCGCCCTGCCACCGCGAGGCGGTAGGCCGGACCGCGCCGTGCGTCCTTCTGCTGAGCCATCGCGGTGCATCCCTCGGGCTTCGCCCCGCAAGGGGGCGCGATCGATGCCGGGGGTAGCAAGGCCGCAGGCGCCGTTGCAACCGCTATGTTTCAGAACCATTCCAGTTGGCGCGCAACGGCTTAGCAGGGTTTCGAGCAGGGATTGCGGCGTGGTGCTCGCACGTGTCCTGCCGACCTCGGATCACCATCGGGGTGGGCAAGCCGATCGCGAGGATTGCTCCGCGGGCGCGCACGCCGCATGCAGGCGAGGTCCAGGCCCGACACGCGAGATGCCCGCCCCCGTGACCCAGCCCAAGCCCGACGCGCCCCGTCCGCCGATCCGCTTCCGCGGCCGCTCGTTCATGGCGACCGTGCTCGCGCCGCTGCCTCCGGTGGAGGATTGGCTCGCCGACCTCGACGCCCTGCGCCAGCGCGCGCCGGCCTTCTTCTCCGGGCGGCCGGTGATCCTCGACCTGACCGGGCTGACCCTCGACCGCGACGACCTGACCGGGCTTGTGGCCGAGCTGTCGTCCCGCGCCATCGCGATCTACGGGATCGAGGGGGCCGCTCCGGCCCTGCTCGGACCCGGCC
>NZ_VRUX01001259.1:0-483 GCF_008039885.1 Methylobacterium sp. WL103 | reverse complement strand
CCGGCGATGCCGACGGCCGCCGCTGCGCCTGCAGTAGTGGCGGGCGGCGTCGCGGAGCGGCCGGTCGGCGCCGGTGGTGATGGAGGCGGAGCATCTAGGATGAGCGCGATCGTCGGCGCAGCGAGCTGGATCTCCGGCGCCTTCGCCTCGGCAGTCTTCGCATCAGAGGCCTTCGTGTCGGATGACGGCGCCTCGGCCTTCGCCTTGGCGTCCTCGGGCGCCGCCGCGGCAAGCTCCGCCTTGCCGTGGTCCGACGCGGAGGGGCCGCCCTCGAGCTTCGCCGCTTCCGTGGGCGGGGGCGCCGCGGCGTCCTGGACGGTAGCCGGCTTCGTCTCGGATGGCGCGTCGGCCGTGGGCCGCGCCGTATCGGCGTCGCGGGTGACGGGTCCTGTCGAAGCCGTCGCGGGACGCGGCGTCCCAAAACCCGTCCGATGTGGGCTGGCCTTTGCCGGCGCGGCGGGCCAATCCGCTGCTGCGACCCGC
>NZ_VRUX01001258.1:0-483 GCF_008039885.1 Methylobacterium sp. WL103 | reverse complement strand
GCGCGGCCGGTGGTGCGGACGTCGTGGCCGGCCGCGGTCGCGACCGCGATGACACGGTCGGCGTAGGCGCCGTCGGCGTTGACGATCGCTGGCGCCCCCTCTGGCAGGAGCGTCGTGAACAGGCGCAGCTTGGCCGCGAGGTAGTCCTCGATGGTCGCGTGGTAGTCGAGGTGGTCGCGCCCGAGGTTGGTGAAGCCGGCGGCGGCGAGCTGCACGCCGTCGAGGCGGCGCTGCTCGATGCCGTGCGAGGAGGCCTCCATCGCGAGGTCCGTGATGCCGTCGGCGGCGAGCCGCGCCAGCGTCGCATGCAGCGTCACCGGGTCGGGCGTCGTCAGCGAGCCGTAGGCGGCGCCACGGTCGGTGACGATGCCGACGGTGCCGACGCTGGCGGACGCGCGCCCGATCCGCGACAGGATCTGGCGGACGAAGTCGGCGACCGAGCTCTTGCCCGCGGTGTCGGTCACCGCGACGATGGTCGCGGGC
>NZ_VRUX01001257.1:0-485 GCF_008039885.1 Methylobacterium sp. WL103 | reverse complement strand
GTGCTGGAGATCGGGCGGCAGGTCGGCGGCTCGTCGGCGCTGGCGCAGGGCGCCGTGGCCGAGGCCGCGCAGACGGCGGCCGTGGTGCAGGAGCTGAGCGAGGCGGCGTCCCGGATCGGCGACGTGGTGGCGATGATCTCGTCGATCGCCGGCCAGACCAACCTGCTGGCCCTGAACGCCACGATCGAGGCGGCGCGCGCGGGCGAAGCCGGCCGCGGCTTCGCGGTGGTGGCCACGGAGGTGAAGGAACTCGCCGCGCAGACGGCGCGGGCCACCGACGAGATCGGCGGCCAGATCGGGCGGATGCAGGCCTCGACCCGTCAGGCGGTCGCGGCGATCGACGCCATCGCCGGCCGGATCCGCGAGATCTCCGGGGTTTCGGCCTCGATCGCTGCGGCGGTGGAGGAGCAGGGCGCGGCGACGCAGGAGATCGTGCGCAACGTCAGCGAGGCGGCGTCCGGGACGGGGGCGGTGACGGCGAACGT
>NZ_VRUX01001256.1:0-487 GCF_008039885.1 Methylobacterium sp. WL103 | reverse complement strand
GGGCCGAAGCCGTGCTTCGCCCCGGCCCGGCTGACGACGCCGAACCGCAGCACCGCCTGTTCCAGGTAGTCGATCGCCGCGATCAGGTGCGCGCGCGCCGCCTCGATCGCCTCCGCCCCGTCCTCCGGCCTGCCGTCGGCGAGCTTCACCGCGGCGATCAGCACGCGGTCGCGCTCGTCCTCGATCCGCCGGTCGCGCTCGACCGAGCCGCGGATCTCGGCGTCGAAGGCGGCGACCACCGACCAGGGGAGGGCGTCGGCGCCGACCTGGTCGACGAAAGTCTGGACGACGAAGGTCTGGGCGTGCCGGCGCCCGGCGGCGGCGGCCCGGCGCAGGGTTTCGGCGAGGTCGGCATCCATGGAAAGCTCCCGCGTCCGTGCGCGTCCTGCCGGGCGTCGGCAGGGCGCGGCGTGACCTCCTATACGCCGGCACGCGGCGGGTGAGCGCCTGCGGGGGATGGCCGCGGATCGGGGGCGGCCCTCAGGCC
>NZ_VRUX01001255.1:0-487 GCF_008039885.1 Methylobacterium sp. WL103 | reverse complement strand
CGCGACGGCGCGCGCGGCGAGCTTCTCGGCATCGAGGCGCCCTCGCCCGACCGGATCGCGCCGATCTGCCCGTATTTCACCCGCTGCGGCGGCTGCGCGACCCAGCACCTGGCGCCTGCGCCTTACGCCGCGTGGAAATCCGGGCAGGTCGCCAACGCCCTGGCGCAGGCCGGGCTCGACCGCCCCCTCGATCCGCTGGTGGATGCGCATGGCGAAGGCCGCCGCCGCATCACCCTGCACGTCCGCGAGGTCGAGGGCCGGGCCGAGGCCGGGCTGATGGCCGCGCGCAGCCACGCCCTGGTGGCGATCGACCATTGCCCGATCACCGTGCCGGCCCTGCACCGCGCCCCCGAGGTCGCGCGGGCGCTCAGCGCCCCCCTCGGCCACGGGCGAAAGCCCCTCGACGTCGCGGTGACCGCGACCGAGGCCGGGCTCGACGTGGACCTGCGCGGCCACGGCCCCGTCGAGGCCGGGGTGCGCGCCACGC
>NZ_VRUX01001254.1:0-488 GCF_008039885.1 Methylobacterium sp. WL103 | reverse complement strand
TGCGCGATGGCGGACGCGCTCCCGAAGGGGGCGGTCCAAAGGGTGATCGTCGCAGTCGCGATCATCCGGATCGATGTGGTCACGCAAGGTCCTCAAGTGCTGGCGTCGGCGCGGCGCGGCCGTGGCGCGGCGGGGATCTGTCCACCGGGTCGTCACGGGCTGCGGGAGCACGACCTTCGCATGCCGTTCGACCAAGGCGAAGTTGTGAATCGCGATCCGCGGGCGGACCCGCATGTTTCGGGCCGTTCGCCCTCGCCTCGGCTGCGCCTGCGGCTCACGAGCCGTCCCGCGGCGGACGCGGCGGCGTCTGGTTTTCGCCCAATCTGCATCGTAGACAGGCCGTCAACCCCGTCACGGCGGCCCGGTTCGAGACCGGCCGCCACGAGGAAACAGGACCGCACCGCCCATGTCTGCCCGGATCTCGTCTGCCGCAATTTCGTCCGTCACGACCGGCGCGCTGCGCCTGCGCCGCCCGCTCGCCCTGACGG
>NZ_VRUX01001253.1:0-492 GCF_008039885.1 Methylobacterium sp. WL103 | reverse complement strand
CCCGCTGCGGCGTCGACGTGGCGCGGTTCCGCACGGCCGGCACGGTCGATCGCTTGGCCGAACCCGGCACGCTCGCCGTGTCGTTCGCCGGCATCGTCGCCGACGGGCTGTTCACCGGCGGTCGCCTGACCTGGACCGGCGGCGCCAACCTTGGTCTGTCCGGCGACGTGCGCACGCATCTCGGCGCGCTGGTCGAGCTGTGGGAGGCGCCGCCGCGCGGCGTCGCGCCGGGCGACGCCTTCACCCTCGTCGCCGGCTGCGACAAGCGCCTGTCCACCTGCCGCGGCACCTTCGCGAACGCCCTGAACTTCCAGGGCTTTCCGCACATGCCGGGCAACGACTTCGTCGTGCGCTACGCCCCCGGCGCGGGCCCCGGCCTCGACGGCGGCTCGCTGTTCCGCTGAAGGAATCTCCGATGCGCAACCGGTTCGACGGCGCCGCGGTCGAGGCCGAGGCCCGGCGCTGGCTCGGCACGCCCTACCGGCACCAGGC
>NZ_VRUX01001252.1:0-492 GCF_008039885.1 Methylobacterium sp. WL103 | reverse complement strand
GGCGCGCGCGGAGCCCGCCGGCCCGGCCAAGGCGCCGTTCCGGACGGTGCTCGCCAAGGTCTGGGCCGAACCGGCCTCGCGCCGCTTCACTGTGTTCATCTTCGTGGCGATGCTGGCCTACAGCGCCCAGGAGCTGATCCTCGAACCCTTCGCCGGCCTCGTCTTCGCGATGACGCCGGGCACGACCACCAAGCTCGCCGGCCTGCAGCACGGCGGCGTGCTCGCCGGCATGCTGATGGTCGCCGGGCTGACCATGGGCGTCGGCGGTTCCTGGCTCGGCTCGCTCAAGCTCTGGACGGCTTTGGGCTGCGCCGGCTCCGGCGCGATGCTCGCCGGGATCGCCGCCGGCGGCCTCGTCGGGCCGGACTTCCCGTTGCGCGCCGTGGTCTTCGGCCTCGGCCTGTTCAACGGCGTCTTCGCGGTCGCCGCGATCGGATCGATGATGGCGCTCGCGGGCGCCGGCGGTGAGGCCGAGCGCGGCACCCGCATGGG
>NZ_VRUX01001251.1:0-494 GCF_008039885.1 Methylobacterium sp. WL103 | reverse complement strand
CCCGCCCCCTTGTCCAGGGCGGCGCGGACGAAGTCGTGCCCGTCGCGGGCCTCGCCCCTGATCGCGAAGAACAGGTCGCCGGGCTGCAGCGTGCGGGTGTCGATCGAGGCGCCGGCGACGGCGCCGCGCGACCCGTGAAGCGTGCCCCCGGTGGCGGGCTCGAGTTCGGCCGCCGTCCAGAGCGGCTTGGCGTTCGGGCTCATGCGGCCTCCGGTCTGACGGTGCGCGGACGCGAAGCCCCCTCCCCCTCTGCGGGGAAGGGAGAGGCGCGGACTTCGTCGTGCTTCGGGGAAGACGCGTTCATCGCGAAAACTCGTCGATCGCCGCCCTCAGGACCGCGTGGTCCGAGAACGGCAGCACCCGGTCGCCCACGATCTGGCCGGTTTCGTGGCCCTTGCCGGCGACCACGAGCACGTCGCCGGGTCCGAGCCCGCGCACCGCCGTGCGGATCGCCTCGGCGCGGTCGCCGATCTCGGTGGCGCCCGGCGCCTCGG
>NZ_VRUX01001250.1:0-495 GCF_008039885.1 Methylobacterium sp. WL103 | reverse complement strand
GTGGGGGGTGAAAAGGGGGGCGGGACGGCGTCGTGGGCCGTCCCGCCACGTCGGGTCTGGCGCGTCGCGGGGACGCGCGCGGTGATCAGAACTTGCTCTTCACCTTGTCGGCGAGGTTCTGGGCGCCGTCCTTGGCGTCGCCGACGGTCTTCTGGGCTTCGCCCTTCAGCTCCTGCGCCTTGCCTTCGGCCACGAGCTTGTCGTTGCCGGTGACGTTGCCGACGCCCTGCTTGACGTTGCCGACGGCCTCGTTGGCCAGGCCCTTGATCTTGTCGGTGGTGCTGCTCATCGAACGTGCTCCTGTCTTGGGTCGATCGGAAAACCGGCCGATCCGACCGGCGGGATGCCGGCCCCGGCGTACCGGGGCCGAAGGGGCGAGGTGGGGATCAGGCGCGGCGGGTGGTGCCGTAGGCGACAGCCGGGCCGACGGCGCCGAAGCGGCCGCCGAGGAAGCCGGCGAGCGCGCCGAGGATCAGCGCCAGGGCGCCGTAGAAC
>NZ_VRUX01000124.1:0-9452 GCF_008039885.1 Methylobacterium sp. WL103 | reverse complement strand
CCACGTCGGGGTCGGCGGGCAGCGGGGCGAGCCTGGGCGCGACGCTCGGCCGGAACCGGGCATGCGGGGGTGGCGTGTCGAGCCTCGGTCTCATGCGCCGGTCACCATCCTTCTCCTCGTACCGGTCCCGGCGGAGGGCCACCCGCCCGGCGGTCATCTCGGATCACGCCGAACGCCACGACCCGTGCGGCTTTCCAGACGCGTGCACGGCTGCACGACGCCCTTGCGGCGGCGGGATCGGGACACCACAACCGCGATGCGCCGAACCACGGCGGCAGACGGGATCACGGCATGCTCATCCAGTCGGCACTCGCGGCCCTGCGCCAGACCTTCTCCCCGCCGCTCCGCGCCATCCTGTGGAAGTCGCTCGGGTTGACGCTCGGCATCCTGGCACTGGCCTGGTTCGGGCTGACGCGGCTGATCCAGTGGTTCCAGGCGAGCCACCACATCTCGCAATCCTACCCCATCCTCGACAGCCTGGCCTATTTCCTGGCCGGGTTCGGGCTCTTCGTGGCCTTGGCCTACCTGATGCCGGCAATCTCGATCCTGGTCGCCGGGTTCTTCCTCGACGACGCCGCCGAGATCGTCGAGCGAACCGACTTCCCGAACGACCCGCCGGGCCGCCCGATGCCGTGGGGCTCGGCGATGCTCTACGCCCTGCGCTTCGCCGGCCTGACCCTGCTGGTGAACCTCGCCGCTTTGGTCATCTTCTTCGTGCCGGTCATCGGGCTGGCGGCGTTCTTCGCCGCCAACGCCTACCTGCTGTCGCGCGAATATTTCGAGATGGCCGCCGCCCGCTACCGCCCGCTGGCGGAGGCCGGCGAGATGCGCCGCGCGTTCTCCGGCACCACGATCGCGGCGGGCTGCCTGCTCGCCGGGATGATGGTTGTGCCGGTGCTCAACCTGCTGACGCCGCTCTTCGGCATCGCGCTGATGGTGCACGTCCACAAGCGGCTGACGCACCGGCTGCCGGCGCCCGCTCTGCAAGGCCGGCTTCGCTAGGACGGCGAGGACATCTCGCTGGCGCCACGAGGCCCTAGCTGCGGGTGCCCCAGCGCTGGCCCATGCCCGGCGATCCGCCGGCATCGGCCCCGATCGCGGGACCGGACGCGCGCATCGGCCGATGCTGCGAGCCTTCGCCCATAGGCGTCGGGGCGATCATGTCGGGGATCTCGGCCTGCTCCTCGGTGCCGCGCCCCTTGGCGAATTGACCGGCCTTGCGAAAGCGCCAGAGATAGCCCGGCACCACGGCCTCGGCGGCGGTCGGCTGGATGCCGAGACCTTCGAAGCAGCGCCCCTCGGCCTTGGCGGCCTCCGAGACGACGTTGTCGTTCTGCAGCAGGACGACCTGGTCGCGGGTCAGCTTGAGGTCGGCCGGCAGCAGGCCGAGGGTCAGGGTGTCGGCGAGCTCCATCGCGCGGGCCTGGATCTTGGCGAGCGGAAGCGGCAGCGAAACGACCATGCGCTTGCGCATCGTCGTCTCCAGCATGTAGCGCACGAGGTGATCGAGGGTCGCGACCTCGGGGCCTCCGAGCTCGTAGACCTTGCCGCCGGGCACGCGGCCGTCGGTGGCGAGCGCGATCGCCTCGGCTACGTCGCCGACGAAGACCGGCTGGAAGCGCGACTCGGCGCCGGCCAGCGGCAGCACCGGCAGGAACCGGGCGAGGCTGGCGAAGCGGTTGAAGAAGCTGTCGCCGGGACCGAACACGAGGGAGGGCCGGAATACCACCGCGTCGGGCCGGGCGGCGAACACTGCGGCCTCGCCTTCGGCCTTGGTCCGGGCATAACGCGATTCGGAGTTCCGGTCGGCGCCGATCGCCGAGACGTGGACCATCGCGGCACCCGCCTTCGCCGCCGCCCGCGCGATCTCATCGGGCCCGTCGACCTGGAGGCGCGAGAAGCTCTGCGCGCCGGTTTCCTGAAGGATGCCGACGAGGTTGATCACCACGTCCGCGCCCTCGACCGCGTGCCGCACCGATTCGGGATAGCGCAGGTTCGCCTGGACGGCGACGATCTGGCCGACCTTACCGAGCGGCTGGAGGAACAAGGCGAGGTCGGGCCGGCGCACGGCGACACGGATGCGGTATCCGCGCTTGGCCAGCGCCCGGACCACGTGACGCCCGAGGAAACCGGAGCCGCCGAAGATCGTAACCAGCTGCGACGCGGGCCGCGTCAGGGACGGGGTCAGAAGGGTGTTCGGTGTGCTGGAGCCGGTCATCGCCTCGTCTCGGTCTGTCTGGCCTTCGGGCTCGGGGGCGTCGCCGCCCCCGGCCACCCTTTCCTTAGACCATTTTCGCCGACGACACGCGTCGCTCAGGCGACGAAACGGCGAACCTGATCGCCGCATCCCCGACTGCGCGCGTCACTCACGTGCGAGACGCTCAGCGGTCCCCGCTCAAGAGCCAGCCGAGCCCGAAGGCTGCGGCGGCGACGATCGCCAGGGTAGCGCCCTTGTTCTTGTCGGCGCGTCGGGCAGCGTGGCGCCCGTGATGTTCTGCGCGATCGCGATAATGGCGTCCGCGGCTCGCGGCCTCGTCGGCGATGGCGCGGCCGCGGGCGCTGGCCTCGTCGATCAGGTGCTCGCCGTCGCGGCGCCAGACCTGGGCGGTGTCGCGGGCGCGACCGTAAGCGTGCTGCGCGGCGCCTGCGGCCTGGTCGATCGCGCCGTCGAACTGGCGCCCGGGGTCGCCGCTCACGGCGCCGACGGCGGTCTTGGCGCGGCCGCGCAGGTCGCGTACGCCGCCTTCGAAACGATCTCGATTCATGATCTCGTCCTCGTCCTTCGATGTCGGGGGGCGGCGATGGCACGCCCCGCGGAGGGGGATCGGGGCTGCGCGAGTGCGGCCCCGATCCCGGTCACCGAACGGATCAGATCTTCTTGACGGCGTCGGCGGCCGTCTGGGCCGCGCCCTTCACGCCGTCCTTGGCGTCGCCGACGGTCTTCTGGGCTTCGCCCTTCAGCTCCTGGGCCTTACCCTCGGCCTGCAGCTTCTCGTTGCCGGTGACGTTGCCGACCCCCTGCTTGACGTTGCCGACGGCCTCGTTGGCCAGGCCCTTGATCTTGTCGGTGGTGCTGCTCATCGGGAAGCTCCCTGCTCGTTCAGCGACCTCGATCCGGCCTCGCGGCGGCGCCGCGAAGCGTGACCGAATGCTGTCGGGATGTCCGAACGGCGGGCTCCTGCGAAGGTTCCAAGGCGCCCGCGGACGCGCGAAAGCGTGATCGGACGGCGCGCACCCGGCCGGTGCGGGGCCGCCGCTAAAGCATTTTCAAGCGAGGTGGATGCCGGCTCGCGTGAAGAAAATGCGACCACACAGCAGGTTAGAGCATTTTCCGTGATCCAGAGATCACGGAAAATGCTCTAGATCTCGATCTCGGTCCCCACCTCCACCACCTGCCGGGTCGGAACGCCGAAGAAGGCGCCTGTGCGCTCGGCGTTTCGCTGCATGAAGGCGTAGAGGCTCTCGCGCCAGGGCTGCATGCCACGGTGGTCGTTCTTCGGGATGATGGTCTCGTGGCCGATGAACACCGTGAGGTCGTCGAGCATCTGCGGCGGCAGCCGGCGGTGCTCGACGGCGCAGGCCAACCCGTCGGGGATCGAGGCGTCCTCCATGAAGCCGTAGCGCAGGGTCACCCGGTAGAAGTCGGGGGCGAGGATCGTGACGTGCCCGCGCTCGTCCCGCGGCACCGTCGGGGTCTCCTCGTACTGGGCGCAGACGATCAGCACCCGCTCGGGGAGGGCATGGCTGCGCTCGACGAAGCGCGACAGGTGCAGCGGGATGCCGTGCGTCGCCGCCGACAGGAACACCCCGGTGCCCCGCACCCGGACGAGGTCGCGGTGCTGGAGCCCGGCGAGGAACGCGTCCTCCGGCTGCCGCAGGCCAGCGCGCGCCTCCTCGACGAGCTGGTTGCCGCGCCGCCACGTCAGCATCATCAGCGCGACGATGCCGGCGAGGACCAGCGGAAACCAGCCGCCCTCGAACAGCTTTACGCTGTTGGCCCCGAGGAAGACGAGGTCGATCACCAGGAAGAAACCGTTCACCGCGAGGATCGCGACGAGGTTGTAGCCCCACTTGCGGGCGATCAGCGCGGCGAGCAGCGTGGTGATCGCCATCAGCAGCGACACGGCGATGCCGTAGGCGCCGGCGAGGGCGTCCGAGGATTCGAACACAACGACGGCGGCGATGGTGGCCACCGCGAGCAGCCAGTTCACCGCCGGCACGTAGATCTGCCCGCGCTCCTCGGACGCCGTCTGGACGATGTGCATCGGCGGCAGGAAGCCGAGTTGGACCGATTGCTGGGTGAGCGAGAAAACGCCCGAGATGATCGCTTGCGAGGCGATCACCGTCGCCATCGTGGCGAGCCCGATCAGCGGGTAATGCGCCCAGCCCGGCACGAGCCGGTAGAACGGGTTCTCGATCGCATCGGGCGAGGCCAGCAGCAGCGCGCCTTGGCCGAAATAGTTGATCACCAGCGCCGGCAGCACCAGGGCGAACCATGCGATGCGGATCGGCCGGGCGCCGAAATGACCGAGGTCGGCATACATCGCCTCGCCGCCGGTGACGGCGAGGAAGGCCGCGCCCAGCATCGCGAAGCTGACGTGCCAGCCGGCATGGAACAGGAATTCCACCGCCTTCAGCGGGTTGGCGGCGGCCAGGATCTCCGGCTTGTGCAGGATTCCGCCGAGCCCCATCAGCGTGAGGACGAGGAACCACAGCAGCATCACCGGACCAAAGATCTTCCCGATGAAGGCGACGCCCTTGCTCTGCACCAGGAACAGCGCGACGAGGATCGCGATGGTGATCGGCACGACGTAGCGGCCGAGCGCGGGAGCATCGACTTTCAGGCCTTCGATCGCCGACAGCACCGAGATCGCCGGGGTGATCGCGCCGTCGCCGTAGAGTAAGGCCGCGCCGATCAGCCCGACGACGAGCAGCAACGCCTGCCACGAGCGCGGCTTGGCGTGTCGGGCGCCGAGCAGCGCCAGCATCGCGACAATGCCGCCTTCGCCGCCGTTGTCGGCCCGCAGGATCAGCACCGCGTACTTCAGCGAGACGATCAGGATCAGCGCCCACAGGATCAGCGAAACGGCGCCGACCACCGCGATCGGGTCGGCGTTGCCGCCGCCGCTCGCGGCGCGGACCGCCTCCTTGTAGGCGTAGAGCGGGCTGGTGCCGATGTCGCCGTAGACGACGCCGAGCGCGCCGAGCAGCAGGGCGGGGCGGAACCCCTGCGCGGCGGAAGGCTTCGCGCCGCCCTCCGCGCGGTCATGACTTTCGCTCACCGGGCGCCCTCGTCGTTTCTTGGCGCGACGCTAGCAGGCGCCGGTCGCCCGTCCATCGGAACCGTGCGCCGTGGCCGACGATCGCGAGGATGTGTGTCGGCCGGGCGTCAGACCAGGGCGGCGAGCGCGTCGGGGCAGGGCGCGTCGCGAGCGATCACGATCACCGGCACCTCGACATGGCGGCCGATCGCCTCGGCGACCGTCTCCGGCGGCGTCGGGGCGCCGGGGCTCTCGTTGACGACGATCGCAAGCACGGGCACGTCGGCGGCGCGGCAGGTCTCGTAGGCCGTGAGCGTGTGGCTGATCGCCCCGAGGTAGCTGCCCGAGACCAGGATGGCGGGGCAGGCCAGCGACCAGAGCCAGCCGAGGCCGGTCGCCTCCTGGGTGACCGGGCTCATCAGGCCGCCGACGCCCTCGATCAGCAGCGTGCCGGCCTCGGCTTCCATCCGCTCGAGGCACCAGGCGACGACCGCCTCGAGTTCCAGCGTGCGGCCCTCGAGCGCCGCCGCCTGGTCAGGGGCGAGCTCCGCCGCGTAGCGCCAGGGCGAGCAGGCCGCGACCGAATTTTCCGAGACTGCGACGCCCTGCGCCGCCAGAAGCCGCGCCGTGTCGCTGTCCGCGAACCCGGGGTCGCCCACCGGCGGCACGCCGCTCGCGATGGGCTTCAGCGCCCACACGTCACGCCCGTCGGCCCGCAGCCGCCGCACGATCGCCGACGTGACGTAGGTCTTGCCGATCTCGGTGCCGGCGCCCGCGATGAAGACGGTCGTCATGGATACCCGCTGCGCTTCTCCCTTTGCCGCAGAGGCGCAGGGAGAATCGCCCTCTCAGGCCGAGTAGCTGCCGTGGCAGTGCTTGTACTTCTTGCCCGAGCCGCACGGGCAGGGCTCGTTGCGGGCGACGCGGCCCCAGGTGGTGGCGTCGTCGGGGTCGCGCTCCAGCACGGCGCCGTCGGCCGAGAGCCCCTGCGCCGCGTAGCCGTAGGCGGGTCCGCCGCCGCCGTCGCTGCCGGAGCCGCGGCCGTCACGGTCCATCTCGTTCTCGCCGGTGACCGGGTCGAGGTGCTGGGCGAACATCTGCGGCAGGCCGGGGGACTGGCCGAACGGGTTCGCTTGCGCCTCCGGCTCCTGGAACATGATCTCCACGCGCGAGAGCTGGCTGGTGACCTGCTCGCGCAGCTGCGTGACGAGGCCATTGAACAGGTCGAAGGCCTCGGACTTGTACTCGTTCAGCGGGTCGCGCTGGGCGAAGCCGCGCCAACCGATCACCTGCCGCAGGTGGTCGAGGGTCACGAGGTGCTCGCGCCAGAGGTGGTCGAGGGTCTGGAGAAGCACCTGCTTCTCGATGTAGGTCATCACCTCGGCGCCGTTCTTCTCCGAGCGCGCGGCGTAGGCGGCGTCGGCCGCCTTCTTCAGGCGCTCGCGCATCTCCTCGTCGGCGATGCCCTCTTCCTTCGCCCAGTCCTCGATCGGCTCCTGAAGGTTCAGGACCTCGGTGACGCGCTCGCGCAGGCCGACCACGTCCCACTGCTCGGCGTAGGCGTTCTCGGGGATGTGGGTCGCGACGAGGTCGTCGATCGTCGCCTGGCGCATCTCCTCGACGGTCTCGGCAACGCTGTCCTGGCCCATGAAGTCGCGGCGCTGCTCGAACACCACCTTGCGTTGGTCGTTCATGACGTTGTCGTACTTGAGCACGTTCTTGCGCATGTCGAAGTTGCGCGCCTCGACCTTCTGCTGCGCCTTCTCGATCGCCTTGTTGATCCAGGGGTGGATGATCGCCTCGCCCTGCTCCAGGCCGAGCTTCTGCAGCATGCCGTCCATGCGGTCGGAGCCGAAGATCCGCATCAGGTCGTCCTGCAGCGACAGGAAGAACTTGGAGCGGCCGGGGTCGCCCTGGCGGCCGGAGCGGCCGCGAAGCTGGTTGTCGATGCGGCGCGATTCGTGGCGCTCGGTGCCGATGATGTAGAGGCCGCCCGGAAGCGCCTTCTTGCGGCCGGCTTCGGGGTTGGCCGGCTCGCCCGACGCCAGCACCTTGGTGCGGTTCTCGGCGATCTCGGCCTTGATCGCGGCGACCCGGGCGTCGCGCTCCGGGCCGTCCTCAAGCCCGGCGAGCTCCTTCTCGACGCGCATCTCGACGTTGCCGCCGAGCTTGATGTCGGTTCCGCGGCCGGCCATGTTGGTGGCGATGGTGATCGCGCCCGGCACGCCGGCCTCGGCGACGATGTAGGCCTCCTGCTCGTGGAAGCGGGCGTTCAGCACCGCGAAGCGCTTGGTCACGCGTCCCTCGCGCGCTGCGGCGTAGACGTCGGTCAGCGCGTTCGGGTCGGAATAGTCGAGCAGGGTGAAGCCGGCCTTCTTCAGCAGCTCCGCGATCAGCTCCGACTTCTCGATCGAGCCGGTGCCGACGAGGATCGGCTGGTGGCGCGCATGCGCCGTCTCGATCTCCTCGATGATGCCGGCGTACTTCTCCTCGACGGTCCGGTAGACCTGGTCGTCCTCGTCGACGCGCTCGACCTCCTTGTTGGTCGGGATGTCGACGACCTCGAGCTTGTAGATCTCGGCGAACTCGTCGGCTTCGGTCGAGGCCGTGCCGGTCATGCCTGCGAGCTTCTCGTAGAGCCGGAAGAAGTTCTGGAAGGTGATCGAGGCCAGCGTCTGGTTCTCGGGCTGGATCGTCACCCGCTCCTTGGCCTCCAACGCCTGGTGCAGGCCCTCCGAGTAACGCCGACCCTGCATCATGCGGCCGGTGAACTCGTCGATGATCACCACCTCGTCGTTCTTGACGATGTAGTCCTTGTCGCGCGTGAACAGGGTGTTGGCGCGAAGCGCCTGGTTCACGTGGTGGACGATGGTGACGTTGTGGCCGTCGTAGAGGTCGCCCTCCTTGAGGATGCCGGCGTCGCGGAGCGCATCCTCGATGAACTCGTTGCCTTCCTCGGTGAGCGAGACGGTGCGCTGCTTCTCGTCGAGGTCGTAGTGGGCCGGCACCAGCATCGGCATCAGCGCGTCGACGGTGACGTAGAGCTCCGAGCGGTCGTCGACCGGGCCTGAGATGATCAGCGGCGTGCGCGCCTCGTCGATCAGGATCGAGTCGACCTCGTCGACGATCGCGAAGTTGTGCCCCCGCTGCGCCAGCTGGGACATCTCGTACTTCATGTTGTCGCGCAGGTAGTCGAAACCGTACTCGTTGTTGGTCCCGTAGGTGATGTCGCAGGCGTAGGCGTCCTTGCGCTGCTCGTCGTCGAGGCCGTGCACGATCGTGCCGACGGTGAGCCCGAGGAAGCGGTAGACCTGCCCCATCCACTCGGCGTCGCGTGCCGCGAGGTAGTCGTTGACGGTGACGACGTGGACGCCCTTGCCCGACAGCGCGTTCAGGTAGACCGGCAGCGTCGCGACGAGGGTCTTGCCCTCGCCGGTCTTCATCTCGGCGATGCCGCCCTCGTGCAGCACCATGCCGCCGATCAACTGCACGTCGAAGTGGCGCTGGCCGAACACCCGCTTGGCCGCCTCGCGCACGGTGGCGAAGGCGGGAACGAGGATGTCGTCGAGGCTCTTGCCGGCGGCGAGTTCCGCCTTCAGCATGTCGGTGCGGGCGCGCAGGGCCTCGTCGGACAGGACCTGGATCTCGGCTTCGAGTTCGTTGATCGCGGCGACGCGGGGACGATAGCCCTTCACGCGCCGGTCGTTCGACGAGCCGAAAATCTTCTTGGCGAGGGCACCGAGCATCGTGAACCTGCAAACGGGAAAGCCCGTCTGCGGTCTCCCGCAGACGGCTGGCCTTGGCTGAGTTGGCCGGGCTTATAGAGGTAAATATCGCAGGCCGCATCTAAAAGAGGCCGGCGCGCGATGGGCTGCGCAGAGGCGCCTCACAGGGCCACCCCCGCCCACGCTCGGCGACCCGGTGCGCTCCGGCGTCGGGCCCGCGGCTTCAGTTGATCTCGCAGAACCCGGCCCCGGCGCCGACGACGCGGCCCGGCGGGCACCAGGGGCCGGCGACGCGCACAGGGGACTGGGACGGCTTCGCAAGCTGCGACGTGTTCGGCAGCGTCACCGGAGTCAGCCCGGAGACCGGGGCGGGCGCCTCCGGCGTGGGTCGCGCCGTTGCGGCTACGGCGCTGGCGGACGCGGTTGCGACGGGCAGCGGGATGGCGGCGGCCGCGATCCGCTGGGT
>NZ_VRUX01001249.1:0-496 GCF_008039885.1 Methylobacterium sp. WL103 | reverse complement strand
GCTCCGGTCGGCGCTGAGCACGATGCGCCCGACGCCGGTGGCCCGCAGCCACTCCAGGCTCTCGCGCATGTAGAGGTCGAGGGGATCGCGCGCGCCGACGACGACGCACATGTCGCGGGTCGGCTCGATGTAGCGCGCCGCCCGGGCTATCGACCAGATTTGGCCGAAACCGCAGCCGGCGGAGACGAGGACGAGGCGCCCGCCGCCGGGGCGGTACTGAGCCCGACCGACCGGTCCGCGGACCTTCACGTCGGCGTGCAGCGGCAGCGAGTCGGCGAGCGACCAGCCGTCCTCGTCCCGCGCGAGGTGGAACACGAGCTCGTTCAGCTCCGCCGAGCCGTCGACCCGCAGGGTCGGGCACAGGGTGCGCAGGCCGACGCCGTCGAGCGCGAGGGCGACCTGGGCGCCGGGGCCGAGCGGCAGGTCCTTGTTCACGGTGACAACCAGCTCGATCACGTGTGCGGTCAGTGCGCGGACATCGGTGACGGTGCCCGTG
>NZ_VRUX01001248.1:0-497 GCF_008039885.1 Methylobacterium sp. WL103 | reverse complement strand
GCCTCGACGGCCGCGCCACCGCCCGGGTCGCCGACGCCCGGCTCGACGTCGACCTGAAGGATCTGTCCGCCCTCGACGAGCACCTTTCCGGCCGGGCGGGCCTCTCCGGCACGCTCTCCGGCAGCCTCGAACGGCCCGACCTGTTCGCCCTGATCAGCGCGGACCAGGCCAGCGGCATGGGCCGCCCCGTGCGGGCGCTGCGGATCGAGGCGACCCTCAAGGACCTGACCGGCGCCCTCGACGGCACGGTCGCCGTCGGCGGCACCGTCGGCGGCAAGCCGCTCCAGGGCGGCGCGCACCTCGCGCGCGCAGGGGCCGACTGGCGCCTCGACCGGCTCGGCCTGGGCCTCGGCTCGGTGAGCCTCGCCGGGAACGCCGCCCTCGACGCCGCGACCTGGCTGACGGAGGGCGCGGTCCAGCTCAAGGCCGGCGACCTCGACGACCTCACGCCGCTGGCGCTGACCCGGCTCACCGGCCGCCTCGACGCCGACATCGCC
>NZ_VRUX01001247.1:0-497 GCF_008039885.1 Methylobacterium sp. WL103 | reverse complement strand
TACGGCCCCTGGCGCGGGTCGATCGGCCCCCACGGCGCCGTCCAGCCGAACGGGCCGTTCGCCGGCACGCGGCGGATCTCGTAGGACAGGCCGAGGGTTTCGGCGATGCCGACGCACTGGTTCTCGTCGCCGGCCTTGCCGTCGGTGACGATCCAGGCGCGGGCGCCGGCCAGGGCCGGGCTGGGAAGCGTCTCGCTGGGGGCGGCCACGTCAGTCGGCGGGCAGGTTGCGGACGAGCCAGTCGGCGTAGATGTCGGCGATGGCCGTGACGCGGCGGCGCTCGGATTGCGGGTCGTACCAGGCACCGCCGAAGCTCGACGGGGTCGCCGTGAGCTGCGGGTGGCGGCCGAGCACCGCGCCGTCCCGGGCGACCAACAGGGCCTCGCCGTCGAGGTAGTCGTTCTGCGAGCCGCCGCCGAAGCCGGAGCGGCCGTTGGTGCCGCCGCCGGCATAGGGCCGCAGCGAGAAGCCGCGCACCAGCACCACGAGGCTGGGGC
>NZ_VRUX01001246.1:0-497 GCF_008039885.1 Methylobacterium sp. WL103 | reverse complement strand
CGCGCGCGAGGGGCGCGCCTGGTCGGGGAGGGCGCGGAGCGCAGCCGCCATGCGCGCAGGATCGCGCCCGTCCGCCTCCAGCACGGTGCGGGCGAGACCGAGGCTCTCGGCGGCCGTCGCGCGAATTTCCTGCTCCCGACGTGGGGTCGTGCGCGGCACCAGCACCGCGCGCTTGTCGAAGGATAGGATCTCGCAGAACGTGTTGTAGCCGCCCATGGCTACTACGCCGCTGGCTTTCTCCATCAACAACTCTATCTCGCTGTCGAAGGTGATCGCCGAGACGTTCCGTCCGATCCGCGCGATCCGCCCGAGGAACGCCGCACGGCTCTCGGGCGCCAGGAAAGGGCCGAAGGCGACCAGCGCCGGCAGCGGGATGCCGGGGTCGGCCTCGTAGGCCGAGATCACCCAGTCGATCAGCCCGTCGCCGTCGCCGCCGCCGCCGGCGGTCACCAGGATGAACGGCTCGGCCGCGACGCCGGGCTCGGCCCGGTCGGGGC
>NZ_VRUX01001245.1:0-497 GCF_008039885.1 Methylobacterium sp. WL103 | reverse complement strand
GGATGCCCTCGACCGCGAAGCGCTCGCGCCCGGCCTCCGCGCCGAGGCGCTCCACCAGCCCGGCCCGGCCGCCGAACTGGAAGCCGAGCTGCGACGCGTAGGCCGCGCAAGCCTCGGCCTTGGCCGCCTGCGCGCCCGCGTCGAGGACGATTTCGCGGACCGGCAACCCGGCGAAGGCGCTGGCGAGCGGGGCCTTCGGCACCGCCTGGCGCACGGTGTAGGGGAAGTCGCGCCACCACAGCATCGGGCGATCCAGCGCGATCCTGCGCAAGGCCGCGACCACCTGCAGGTGATCGACGTGGCCGCCGATCGCCTGCGGCGCGAGGATCAAATCCGGCGCGGTCTCCGCGATCAGCGCCCCGAAGGCCGGGGCCAGGTGTTCGACGATCGCGTCGTCGGCCCGGACCTCGGCGAAGAGCTCCGGTGCCGAGCCGTAGCCGCGGTGGGGGGCCTCGCGGAACGGCAGGTGGCGCACCTCGACCCCGAGGTGGGCCACC
>NZ_VRUX01001244.1:0-503 GCF_008039885.1 Methylobacterium sp. WL103 | reverse complement strand
TCCTCGGCCTGCCCGAACGCGGCGCCCGCCCGCGCTGGTAGCCGAGCCGGCGCCGCGTCGAGTGGGCCAACGGTGCGGTGGCGACGGCGTTCTCGGCCGAGGAGCCGGATTCTCTGCGCGGCCCGCAATTCGGCGCTGCGTGGTCCGACGAGATCGCCAAGTGGCGGCGGCCGGAGGCCACCTTCGACATGCTGCAATTCGGGCTGCGGCTCGGCGCCCGCCCGCGCAACCTCGTCACCACCACGCCGCGGCCGATCCCGCTGATCCGACGCCTCATCGCCGACCCGCGCACCGTGGTCACCCAGGCGCGCACCGCCGACAACGCCCAGAACCTCGCCCCCGCCTTCCTGGAGGCGGTGGTGGGGCGCTACGCCGGCACCCGCCTCGGGCGGCAGGAACTCGGCCTGTCTGTGATACAGATCTGACGCTGCCGCCGCGTCCTTAGGTGTTGATCTCGGGGGGCGCCGGAGCATTAAAAAAAAAAGGGGGGGGGGGGGGGGGGG
>NZ_VRUX01001243.1:0-508 GCF_008039885.1 Methylobacterium sp. WL103 | reverse complement strand
GTGCCTGACGGCTTCGGGTGCCGCCGGCATCATGGTCGGCCGCGCGGCCGACCATGATGCCGGCGGCACCCGAAGCCGTCAGGCACGCCCTGGCGGTGGCCAGGTCCGTCACGTCGCCGTTGGCGATGACGGGGATCGACACCGCGGACACGACCGCGCGAATCGCCGCCCAATCGGCGCTGCCCTTGTAGAATTGCTGGCGGGTGCGGCCGTGCACGGTCACCGCGTTCAGCCCCAGCGCCTGCGCCCGGCGGGCGAGGTCCGCCGCGTTCAGGCTCTGGTGGTCCCAGCCGAGACGCATCTTCACCGTCACCGGGATCGACACCGCCTCGCGGACCGCCGCAAGCAGGCGGCCGGCGTGGTCGAGGTCGCGCATCAGCGCCGAGCCGGAGGCGATGCCGGTGACGACCTTGGCCGGGCAGCCCATGTTGACGTCGATCACGTCCGCGCCGTTCGCCTCGGCGATCCGCGCGGCCTCCGCCATCGGCTCGGGCGCGCAGCCGGCGAG
>NZ_VRUX01001242.1:0-509 GCF_008039885.1 Methylobacterium sp. WL103 | reverse complement strand
CTCCAGCGCGTCGGCCAGCCGCGCGCGGGCCTCGGCTGCTTCGGCTTCCGCGCGCGCCCGCTCAACCGCCTGCTGCCTTGCGCCGAACTCGCCGGCGATGCGGCGGTCGTCCTCCTCCAGGAAGCGGCGGCGCACCAGCCCGCGCACCCGCAGCGCCAGGACCTCGGCGTCGGATTTCGAGACCACGTCGTCCGCGCCGGCCGCGTAGGCCTGGACGAGGAAGTCCTTGGGCGGGTTGCTGCCGGCGATCCCGACGAGATGGAAGCCGGCACCCGCGACCCGGGCGCCGCGACGCTGGTCGATCGTGCGGCACAGGGCGAGGCCGTCGAAGGTCGGCCCGAGCAGGTCGACGGTGACGCAGTCGAAGGCCGTCGCCTCGCCCTCGGAGTCGAGGGCGGCGAGCGCCTCCTCCGCCCCCGCGCCGACGGTGACCGCGTGTCCGTCCTGGCTGAGCAGGCCGGCCAGGAAGGTGCGGTAGGTGGCGCTGCCGTCGATCACCAGCACGCGGC
>NZ_VRUX01001241.1:0-511 GCF_008039885.1 Methylobacterium sp. WL103 | reverse complement strand
GGTCGTCGCCGACTGGCCGGGGCTTGCGCCCGCCTCCCTCCTCGACGGGCGGGACCTCCGCCCGACCCTCGACCTGCGCGCCGTGCTGAAGGGCGTCCTGCGCGACCATCTCGGCCTGCCGGACCGGGCGCTTTCCGACACCGTCTTCCCGGGCAGCGGAGGCGTCGCGCCGACGCGCGACCTCCTCGCCTGAGCATCGTTTCCGGGCCTGCCAGTCCGGAATCCCGGTGCGGCCTCCCAGCGCGCCTCCCCTCACCCGAAAGGACGATCCGATGTTGAGACGATCGATGTTGAGCAGATCCCTGGGCGCCGCCATCCTCGCCAGCGCCTTCGCCGCGACCCTGTCGGGGCCGGCCTCGGCGCTTCCCCTCGTCGGCCTCGATGCGCCGGAGGCGAACATCGTCTAGGTCTACGGTGGCTGCGGCCCGTTCGGCCACCACGGCCCCTACGGCGGCTGCCGCACCGGCGGGCAGGCGGGCGGCTACGTCCGCGGGCGCTCCTGCCCGCGGGG
>NZ_VRUX01001240.1:0-514 GCF_008039885.1 Methylobacterium sp. WL103 | reverse complement strand
GGGTAACAGCGCAACCGATACGAGAAGGCTGTTTCGAAACGTCCCCATTATCATCCTCGACCCAATGCACGTCGTTTTTAGTTGTGGCGGCTTCGCGAGGCCAAACCTTGCGTCGAACTTATTCATTGCTCAAAAGCTTGGGGCAACATGCCTCGGCCGCGAAACACCAAAGTTTGTATGGATCGCAGCAAGGTTGAGCGTTCGAGTTGCGCATGAGCAACATAATCATCAGAGATCAGGAAGCTAATGGGTTAATCCGGCAATATCGCCTGGGATGTTTTGGCAATTGATTTACTTACTAATGTCTGCGGGTGATCATTCGGATCGCCGCGGCGCTCATAGATTGGCATCTACTGCCCACATCTAAAGGCCAAAATTCTGGAGGATTGATTGGATGACAAGACGCCCTTTGATCCTCACGCTATCCAAGCGTAACAGGCTACCAAGGACCATAACGGGAGACGGACTGATTTTGGCCTCAGGTAAAAAGCCCACTAATATTAAATATGAGATA
>NZ_VRUX01000123.1:0-9538 GCF_008039885.1 Methylobacterium sp. WL103 | reverse complement strand
GCGCTGCGCGCCCCGCCTGCGTCGCGGCGAGGGTCGAGCGACGGCTTGGGGGAGGGCGTCACGGATGGCCTAGCCTCCTGCGGCGAAGGTCTGGCCGAGGCCGCCGGCGAGGTGCTCGACGATCGGCCCGAGCGCCAGGGCCGGGAAGAAGGTCAGGCCGCCGACGATGAGGATCACGCCGACCAGCAGCCCGACGAACAGGCCGCCGTCGGTGGGGAAGGTGCCGGACGAGGCCGGCACGGTCTTCTTGGCGGCGAGCGCGCCGGCGATGGCCAGCGCCGGGACGATCACGAAGAACCGCCCGACCAGCATGCCGGCCGCCAGGGTGGTGTTGTAGAAGGTCGTGTTCGCTGCGAGCCCACCGAAGGCCGAGCCGTTGTTGGCGGCCGCCGACGTGAACGCGTAGAGGATCTCGGAGAAGCCGTGCGGGCCGGCGTTGGCGGGGCCGGCGAGCCCCGCGGCGACCACGGTGGCCAGCGCGGTGCCGCCCAGCATCATCAGCGGCAGGCAGAGGATGGCGAGCATCGCCATCTTCACCTCGCGCGCCTCGATCTTCTTGCCGAGGTATTCCGGCGTGCGCCCGACCATCAGCCCGGCGACGAAGATCGTGACGATGACGAAGACCAGCATGCCGTAGAGCCCGGCGCCGACGCCGCCGACGACGATCTCGCCGAGCTCCATGTTGATCAGCGGGATCATGCCGCCGAGGGCGGTGAACGAGTCGTGCATGGCGTTGACCGCGCCGCAGGAGGCGGCGGTGGTGACGACGGCAAACAGCGCCGAGGCCACGATCCCGAACCGAACCTCCTTGCCCTCCATGTTGCCGCCGGGCAGGCCCAGCGCGTTCAGCACCGGGCTTCCGGCGGATTCGGCGCCGTAGGTGATCGCGATCCCGGCCAGGAACAGCACCGCCATCGCGGCAAGGATCGCCCAGCCCTGGCGCTCGCGGCCGACGCTGCGGCCGAACAGGTTGGTGAGCGCCGCGCCGATCGCGAAGATCGAGACCATCTGCGCGAAGTTCGACAGCGCGGTCGGGTTCTCGAGCGGGTGGGCGGCGTTGGCGTTGAAGAAGCCGCCGCCGTTGGTGCCGAGCATCTTGATCGCGACCTGGCTGGCCACCGGCCCGACCGCGATGGTCTGGGACGCGCCCTCCAGGGTCGTCGTCGCGACGGCGCCGCCAAGGGTCTGCGGGATGCCCTGCCAGACCAGGAACAGCGTGAACACGACGCAGAGCGGCAGCAGCAGGTAGAGGGTGCCGCGGGTGAGGTCGACCCAGAACGAGCCGACGGTCCGCACCGAGGCTCGCGAAAAACCCCGGACGAGGGCGACGGCCAGAGCGATGCCGGTCGCGGCCGACAGGAAGTTCTGATGGGTCAGCCCCAGCATCTGCGACAGGTATGACAGCGTCGTCTCGCCGCCGTAGGACTGCCAGTTGGTGTTGGTGATAAAGCTCGCCGCGGTGTTGAAGGCGAGGTCCGGTGCCACGGCGCCCTGCCCGTCCGGGTTCAGGGGCAGCACCGCCTGGAGCCGCAGCAGGGCGTAGAGCAGCACGAAGCCGGCCGCGTGGAAGACGAGCATCGCCGTGGCGTAGGCGAGCCAGTGCTGCTCGTGGGTCCGGTCGATGCCGGCGAGGCGATAGAGCCCGCGCTCGACCGGTTCGAGCACGGGCGAGAGCAGGGTCCGCTCGCCCGAGAAGACGCGGGCCATGTAGCCGCCGAGGGGGCGCACGAGCGCCAGCACGACCGCGCAGAAGAGCGCGATCTGGATCCAGCCGTTCACGGTCATGGGTCGGTCCTTCAGAACCGCTCGGGGCGGACGAGGGCGTAGGTGAGGTAGGCCAGCAGGCCGACCGTCACGAGGGCGCCGAGGAACAGGTCGAGAGGCAGGGTCGCAGGCATGGCGATCTCCTCAGAGGCGCGCGCACAGGCCGGCATAGCCGGCAGCGATGGCGAAGAAGGCGAGGGCGCCTGCGAGGAAGGCGAGGTCGAGCATGGGAAACGTCCGCAACGACGGGGGGCGGCGACGCCGGCGCGGGCCGACCGGTCCGCTTCGACCGATCCGCCCGGCGTCGTGCGTGCCGTGGTCGTCAGATTGGGCGGACGCGCCGTAGGAATGCGAGAGGCGGCCGGCCCCGATTCCATAAGGATCCCATCAGGATCGGGCCGGCTCTTCGGGCGCGACCGTGCAAACCCGTTCACAGGTCCGCGCACAGCGCGATCCCGAATCGGTCGCCTCGGACTCCTGAATTTCGGTCAGGGAGACGAATACTGAGAACGCGCCGTAGAGACGCAATGTCCGGTGCGGGGCGAAGTCCCGACGGGACGACCGGCCACGATGGCTGCGGCAGCGGGCCGACAACGATTAAAGCTTTGAGAAAGAATGATAATCCGGCTCCGCGACACCCGGCTTCGCAGGTTCGAGCGCCCTCGGCATGCGGCCGTTTCGGCCGATATCGTCACGGTCGAGCATTGCTGCCGTCGCGGAAAGGCCGCGTCGGGCGTCGATGGACCGGGTCGAAGCCTGGGAGCGGGGCGAAGAGCGGTGTTGCCCGAATCAATCGATATACTTTAGGTACGTTTTCCGCGGGCTGCGGGCTTCACGCCATGGCACCGCAGTTTCATTCTCGACCGTTGCCCCCTCGTGCGACATACCGCCCATTCGAAAAGTGCGTGGCTGCGCCGCAAGGACGGGGTACAATCGTACCGTGACTTTAGCGCATCTCAAGATTGTCTTTCGAGAGCGCTTGGTCACTTCTACACGCCCGGGCATCCCGCTCGGCGGCACGAACCCGAGTGAGACGAACACGATGTCGACCGCGGAACAGAAGAAACCCACCGATGCCGACCACACCGTCGGCAGCCGCATCGCGGTTCTTCGGGCCGCCCGCGGGATCAGCCAGACCGCCCTCGGCCAAGCCCTGGGCGTAAGCTTCCAGCAGGTCCAGAAGTACGAGAAGGGCCGCAACCGCGTCGGCGCCGGCCGCCTTCAGACGATCGCCGACCATCTCGGCGTGCCGGTCTCGACCTTCTTCGAGGGCGAATCCGGCGAGTCGCGTTCCGTCGACGAGTCCGCGAGCCTGCCTTTCCTCGGCATCGCCGGCGCAGCGGAGCTGCTGAAAGCCTATTCGGCGATCTCTGACCTGCAGATGCGCCGCGACGTGCTGGCGATGGTGAAGTCCGCCGCCCGGATCGCGCGGGCCGGCACGCCGGACGCCGCCGCCTCCTGACGGCTACTCCGACGGGCGGCGTCTCGGAGCGGTCGCGCGTTCATCGGTCGGTCGCGCGCGACAACGTGATCGGCGCGCGCGCCGCCGCGCCTATCTACCGCCCTGCAACCCGGACCCGGCTTGCCATCAGGGAGGATCCGATGATCCGCGACATCCACAGCGGCCTGGCCGCACTGGCGCTCTCCGCCTTCGCGCTGTCCGCCACCGTCGCCACGGCTTCGGCGGCCGAGGGCCAGACCTACAAGGCTGCGCTGACGGCGGGCTCGGAAGTGCCCGCCACCGAGAGCAAGGGCACCGGCGAGGTCTCGGCGACCTACGATCCCGCCGGCAAGACGCTGACCTGGAAGGGCAGCTACAGCGGTCTGACCGGCCCGGTGACGGCCGCCCACTTCCACGGTCCCGCCGAGGCCGGGGCCAATGCCGGCGTGCTGGTCCCGGTGACCGCCTCCGCCAGCCCGTTCGAGGGCTCGGCCACCCTCGACGACGCCAAGGCGGCCGACCTCGCCGCGGGCAAGATCTACTTCAACCTCCACACCGCGGCGAACCCGAAGGGCGAGATCCGCGGGCAGGTGGTGCGGGCGCCGTAGGCCTTTTCCCCGGCGCGCGCATTCTGTAGGCCGCTCGCCGGGGACGGCTTGCGGAGGCTCGCGCTGTGAAGCAATCGGACGCCATCATCGCCTGGACGCCGGCACGCTGGGCGGAGTTGCGCCCGGACACCGCCGGCCAGGTCGCGGTGCTGCCGGCCCCGGACGCGGAGGGCGCGGCCAAGCGCTTCATGATGCGCGGCGGGGCCGGCTCCTCGGCCCTCCAGGCTCTGACGGGGGAGGCGCGGATCGCACGCCTGTTCATCGACTTCCAAACCTTGGTGGTACGCGACGGCCTCGACCCGCAGGCGGTGCACCGGGCGTTTCTCGCCATCGACGAGTACCGGTTCCGCATCGCCCCCGACACCGAGGGCGCGGAATTCGAGGATCCGCCGGAAGAGGATTGATCGAGCGGTCCTCCGACCCCCGCGCGCGTCACGATCGAGAAAAGACCGACGCGTACCCACGGTTGCCCTAGGTGAGCCTGGATGCGTCACGCGCCACGGAGTCTCCCGCGATGCCTCTCACAGCGCCCCTCACAGCGCCCCTCGTAGCGCCCCTTGCAGCGTCCCCAGTACCCGGCGGCCTGTCCCGCCGCGCGCTGATCGCCGCCGCCGCCCTGATGCCCCTGACCCGGGGCGCGTCGGCGGAGGAGACGCTGATCCGCCGTCCGATCCCGTCGACGGGCGAGATGCTGCCGGTCGTCGGCATCGGCACCTCGCGCCGCTACGAGGTGGCCCCCACGGCCGAGGCCGTCGCGCCGCTGCGCGCGGCGGTCGAGCGCTTCGTGGCGCTCGGCGGATCGGTGATCGACACCGCCCCTAGCTACGGCACGGCGGAGGACGTGCTCGGGTTGATCCTCCCGGACGGCGCCTTGCGCGACAAGGTATTCCTGGCGAGCAAGGTCGACACCACCGGCCGCGAGGCCACGCGCGCCGAGTTCGAGCGTTCGCTGGCGCGGATGAAGGTCGCGCGGATCGACCTCGTGGCCGTGCACAACCTGATCGACGCCACCGAGAACCTCGCGGTGCTGCGCGACCTCAAGGCGGAGAAGCGGATCCGCTACCTCGGCGTCACCGTCTGGCGGGACGGGCAGTTCGACGGGCTGGAGCGCGTGATGCGCAGCGAGACCCTCGACGCGATCCAGGTCAACTACGCGATCGACAACCGCGAGGCGGCCGAGCGCATCCTGCCGCTCGCCGCCGACCGGGGCCAGGCGGTGATGGTCAACGTGCCGTTCGGACGCGACCGCCTGTTCAAGGCGGTCCAGGGCAAGGCGGTGCCGGACTTCGCCAAGGCCTTCGGCTGCGAGACCTGGCCGCAATTCTTCCTGAAATACGTCCTCGGCCACCCGGCCGTGACCTGCCCGATCCCCGGCATGGCGAAGGTCGCCTACGTCGAGGACAACCTCGCCGCGGCCCGCGGGCGCCTGCCCGACGCGGCCGAGCGGAAACAGATGGAGGCCTTCATCGATGCGCTCTGACCTTTTCGGACTTTCCCGTCGCGCCGCGCTCATGGCCGGCCTCGCATGCCTCGCGTTTCCGGCGATGGCGCAATTTCCGGCACTGGCGCAGGAGACATCCAAAAAAATTCGGATCGGCGTGATCGGCTCGGGCAACATCGGCGGCACGATCGGGACCCTCTGGGTCAAGGACGGGCACGAGGTGATGTTCTCCTCCCGCCATCCCGAGACCCTGAAACCCATGATCGAAGCCCTGGGCGACAAGGCCAAGGCCGGCACGCCCGAGGAGGCGATCGCCTTCGGCGACGCGGTGTTCGTGGCGGTGCCGTACAAGGCCTATCCGGAACTCTCGAAGTCCTACGCCGCCGCCCTCAAGGGCAAGGTCGTGCTCGATGCCGGCAACGCCACCAAGGCGCGCGACGGCGAGCTCTACGACGAGGTCCAGGCCAACGGCATCGGCGCGACCTCGGAGAAGTACTTCCCCGGCGCCAAGCTCGTCCGGGCGTTCAACGCGGCCAACTACAAGGTCTTCGCCAAGGAAGGCGCGAACGGCGGCAAGGACCGGGCGGGCGGGCGCATGGCGATCCCGATCGCCGGCGACGACGCGGGCGCGGTCAAGGTCGCCGAGGGCCTGGTGCGCGACGCCGGCTTCGACCCGGTTTTGGTCGGCGGCCTGAAGGACGCGAGCAAGTTCGCCATGGGCTCGCCCGGCTTCGGCCACGAGCAGACCGCGCCGGACCTGCGCAAGACCCTCGGGCTGACGCAGTGACGAGGGCCAATGGGCAACTCCCTCTCCCCTCTGCGGGAGAGGGTGGCCCATGCAGTGGGTCGGGAGAGGGGAGCGCGCTGTCAGGATACGGCGCTCCCCTCTCCCGACCCCTGCTGACGCAGGGGCCGCCCTCCCCCGCAGAGGGGGAAGGGCGCGTCGGAACCGGCTCTGGCAACGGGTTCACGCGATGAGTCACGCCGCGATGCCGACCGAGGCTGCGCCTTCGAACGCCTTCGCGCGCCTGGTCGGCGCCCGGCCCGGGGAGGGGCCGGCGCTGGCTTGGTCCTGGGCCTACATCTTCTCGATCCTGGCCGCCTACTACGTGCTGCGGCCGATCCGCGACCAGATGGGCGTGGCCGGCGGCATCGAGAACCTGCCGTGGCTGTTCACTGCGACGCTCGTCGGGATGCTGGCGCTGAACCTGCCCTTCGCGTGGCTGGTCAAGCGCATGCCGCGCGCGCGCTTCGTGCCGCTGACCTACCGCTTCTTCGCCAGCAACATCCTGCTCTTCGCCCTGGCCCTCTACCTCGCGCCGCCGGACTGGGAGGTGTGGATCGGACGGGTGTTCTTCGTCTGGCTGTCGATCTTCAACCTGTTCGTGGTGTCGATCTTCTGGGCGACCATCGTCGACGTGTTCTCGACGAGCCAGGGCAAGCGCCTGTTCGGCTTCATCGCGGCCGGCGCGACGCTGGGCGCCATCGCCGGATCGGCGACGACCGCCCTGCTCGCCAAGGCGGTGCCGACCTGGGGCCTGATGCTCGGCGCGGTGGTGCTGCTCGAATGCGCGGTGTTCAGCATGCGCGGGCTCGCCCGTCTCTCCGAGCGCCTGCGGCAGGCGCCGTCGGGCGGCCCCGAACAGGGGACCGGTCAGGTGATCGGCGGCAGCGTGTTCGCCGGCGTGACCCGGACGCTGGCCTCGCCCTACCTGCTCAACATCTCCCTGTTCCTGCTGCTGTTCTCGGTCACCTCGACCTACCTGTATTTCCAGCAGGCGGCGATCGCCAAGGCGAGCTTCCCCGACCGCGCGGCGCAGACGGCGTTCTTCGCCGGCGTCGACCTCGCCGTGAACGTGCTGACCCTCGGGGTGCAGTTCTTCCTCACCGGGCGGATCGTGCGGCGGATCGGCGTCGGGCTGACGCTGGCGATCCTGCCGGCGCTGAGCATCCTCGGCTTCGGCCTGCTGGCGCTGGCGCCGTCGATCGCGGCGATCGTCGGCTTCCAGGTGCTGCGGCGGGCGGGCAACTTCGCGATCAGCCGGCCGATCCGCGAGGTGCTGTTCACGGTTGTGCCGCGAGAAGACCGCTACAAGGCCAAGAGCTTCATCGACACCGTGGTCTACCGCCTCGGCGACCAGGCCGGGGCGTGGTCCTATGCCGGCCTGGGTGCCCTCGGGTTCGGCGCGGCGGCGGTCTCGGTGGTGGCGGTGCCGCTCTCGGCGGCCTGGCTCGTCAACAGCCTGTGGCTCGGACGGGCGCAGGAGCGGCGCCACCGCGACGCGGGGACAGCGGACGCGCCGGGCTACGCCGAAGGGATCTGATGGTGGCTCAGCGGCGGCGGGCGCGGACCCGGACCGGTTGCAGGGCCGGCGCCCCCCTATCGCGACCTGCGAGCACGAGGCCGATCGCCGCCCACCCGGCGAGCGCCGCGGCGACGCCGTGGCCGAGCCATTCGACTAACCCGAGGATCGTCATGGAACCGCCCTCCGAATCGTAGTTCAGGCTGGGCGCCTGACGGTTAACGAAAGGTTAATGCCGGGCCCGCCCGATCTCCGGCGACCCCGAAGCGCAGAGCAGGTGCGGGTCCCGTCCGCCGCGACGGGATCTGTCCGCCGCCGCAACCGTTAAGCTCGCATTAACCCTGGCGCTTCGATGGAGCATCGGACGCGGCCCGGCCGAAAGGAGACGAGCGAAGGCATGCGCTGCTGGTCCGCCCTGTGCCTCGCTCCGGTCCTGGCCTTTGCGAGTTTTCCCCTTGCGGGCGCGCCGGCCTCGGCGCAGGAGCGGGCGGTGCTCGGCCCCGCCCCGGTGCTGTCCGTGGGGCAGGCCGAGGCGACAACGACCCGCAAGATCGAGCTGACCGCGGGCCGCTCCGTGATCGTCGACCTGCCGCGCGACGCCAAGGAGGTGTTCGTCGCCAACCCCGCGGTCGCCAACGCCGTGGTGCGCTCGACCCGCAAGGTCTTCGTCATCGGCATGGCCGACGGTGCGACCTCGATCTTCATCCTCGACGCCGAGGGCCGCCAGATCGCGGCGCTCGACGTCACGGTGGCGCGCGACCTCAAGCTCGGGGCGCTGCGTCAGCTCCTCGGGCAGAGCATTCCCAGCGGCCGCTTCGACGTGCGCGTCACCGGCGATTCGATCCTGCTGTCGGGGTCGGTCGGCTCGTCGTCGGAGGCGCAGCAGGCGATCGACATCGCCAACGCCTTCGTCGGCGTCTCCGGGGGAGGCGGCGCGGGTGCCGCTGCGGGCGGCGCCGCCACGCGCGGCGCCGTGATCAACAACCTCACGATCCGCAACAAGGATCAGGTGATGCTGCGCGTCACCGTGGTCGAGGTCGCGCGCACCGTGCTCAAGCAGTTCGGGATCAACGTCAGCGGCAGCTGGTCGGGCCTGAACCTCGCCAACGTGACGCCGCTCGCCCTCTCGGGCGGCCAGTTCCCGAGTGGGAACCTCATCTCCGGCACCCTCAACGGGACGGGCGGAGCCAGCATCACGGCGACGCTCCGCGCCTTCGAGCAGGCCGGCGTCTCGCGGGTGCTCGCCGAGCCGACGCTCACCGCGATCTCGGGCGAGTCGGCGAACTTCACCGCCGGCGGCGAGCTGCCGGTGCCGTCGAGCCAGAGCTGCACGCCGAGCCTCGTTGCAGGCACCCAGCCGACCTGCGTGGTCGGCATCACCTTCAAGCCCTACGGCGTCACCCTCAACTTCACCCCGGTGGTGATGGCCGAGAACCGCATCTCCGTGCGCGTCGGCACGTCGGTGAGCGAGATCGACCCGCAGAACTCCTACTCGTTCGTCAGCGGCAACACGACCTCGGCCGTCCCCGGCCTGACGGTGCGCAAGTCGGAGACGACGGTCGAGCTCGCCTCGGGCGCCACGATGATGACCGCGGGCCTGATCCAGCAGAAGAGCAAGGCGGCGATCACCGGCCTGCCCGGCCTCGTCAACCTGCCGATCCTCGGCGCCCTGTTCCGCTCGCGCGACTACCAGCGGCAGGAGACCGAGCTGATGATCATGGTCACCCCCTACATCGCCAAGGCGATGGAGCCCCGCCAGGTGACGCGCCCCGACGACGCCTTCGTCGACGCCACCGACGGCCAGGCGATCCTGCTCGGACAGATCAACCGCGTCTACGGCACCGTCGGCACCGCCCCCCTCGGGCGCGGCTACCGCGGCCGCGTCGGCTTCATCACCGACTGAGAACCCCTCGCGTCGCGGCGCCCGGTGCCGCGCGATCCCCTCAACCCGACCCGGCGCCGCCCCGCCCCAGGACCGAAC
>NZ_VRUX01001239.1:0-514 GCF_008039885.1 Methylobacterium sp. WL103 | reverse complement strand
GGTGCCGGTCGGCGCGGTGGTCGTGCGCGACGACGTGGTGCTCGCGGTGGCGCACAACCGGCCCCGCGCGCTGCGCGATCCGACGGCGCATGCCGAGATCCTGGCCATCCGCACCGCCTGCGCCGCGCTGGGCGACGAAAGGCTGTCGGGCTGCGACCTCTACGTCACCCTGGAGCCGTGCCCGATGTGCGCGGGCGCGATCGGCTTCGCGCGGATCCGGCGGCTCTATTACGGGGCGGCCGACCCCAAGGGCGGCGGTGTCGAGAACGGTGCGCGCGTGTTCAACCAGCCGACCTGCCACCACGCGCCGGACGTGTATGGGGGCTTTCGCGAGGACGAGGCGGCGCAGATGCTGCGCGACTTCTTCCGCGCGCGGCGCGACTGATCCATCGCGCGGCGCGAACCGCCCCGCGTGCCCGACGTTGCCGGCTCGCACAGCCCGGAGGCCGCATCCATGACGCCGACCTATTATCGCGCCCTGATCGTCGGGGCCGGCTCGGGCTTGAGTGCGGCG
>NZ_VRUX01001238.1:0-516 GCF_008039885.1 Methylobacterium sp. WL103 | reverse complement strand
TTCCTGCCGAGGCCGCCGCCGACGCCCCCAACGAGGACGAGGCGGTGATCGCGGCCTTCGACGGCGACGGGCTCGAAGTCCACCTCCAACCGGTGGTGACCCTGCCGCAGCGCAAGGTCGCGTCCTACGAGGCCCTGGCGCGTCTGAGGCTCGCCGGCGTGGTGCTGACGCCCGAGGCCTTCCTGCCGGCGCTGGAGCGGCACGGTCGCTCGACCGAGCTCGACCGGCGCATGCTGCAGCGGGTCGCGACCATCGCCCGCCACCTCGTCGGCCGTGGCAGCGAGGCGGCGGTGGCCTACGGCCTGTCGCCGCTGTCGCTCTACGAGCCCGGGTTCCTGCGCGGGATCGCGCGGCTGGTCGCGGCGGAGCCGGCCTTGGCCGGCCGCCTCGTCGTCGCCCTGCCGCAAGCGAGCTGGCGCAACCTCGACGCCGAGCAGGCCGGGGCCGTCGCCGCGCTGAAGGGCCGGGTCGGCTTCACACTCGACCGGCCGACCGACCTGCGCTTCGACGCGGCGG
>NZ_VRUX01001237.1:0-516 GCF_008039885.1 Methylobacterium sp. WL103 | reverse complement strand
GCCCTGGTAGGGGGCGGGCCGGCGGATGCCTTCGCCCGCGCCGACGCGGCGCTCTACGCCGCCAAGCGCGCTGGCCGGAACACGTTCCGCACCCATGGCGCCCCGATCCGCCTCGCGTGATCGCCCAACCTCGCGCGGCCGCCCCCGAGGATACGACGACGCCTACGCGTCCCGCGGGTGCGCCGCCATCGCCGCCGCCGCCGCCTTCAGGCCCCAGGCCAGGAGGCCCTTGGCCTCCGCTTCGGTGCGCGCCTCGGTGTAGCAGCGCAGCTCCGGCGCGTTGCCCGAGGCGCGGAAGTGGATCGTGCGGCCGCCGTCGAGCGCGATCCGGACCCCGTCCTGCGCGTCGACCGCCTCCGGGGTGCCGACCGGCTTCAGGAACGTGTGCCGGAACCCCGCGTCGCCGAGACTCTGGAGGAGCGCGCCGCTGCGCTCGGGCGGCGTCTCGGGCAGGCGGTCGCTCGCCATCGCGCCGACGTCGAGAGACGCGACGAGGCCGGCCAGCGGCAGGCCGGC
>NZ_VRUX01001236.1:0-520 GCF_008039885.1 Methylobacterium sp. WL103 | reverse complement strand
AGGCGCATGCCGCGGCTGCGGCCGCCCACAACGCCGAGTGGCTGCCGCGGATGGTCGAGGGTGCCCGCGCGCTCGGCCTCACCGTGACGCCCAGCGTGGCGAACTTCATGCTCGTGCACTTCCCGGACGCGCCCGGCCGCTCGGCGGCGGAAGCCGACGCCTTCCTGACCGCCCACGGCGTGATCGTGCGGCGGGTGACCGCCTACGGGCTGCCGAACGCGCTCCGCGTCACCATCGGCGGCGCGGAGAGCAACGAAGCCTTCCTCGCCGCACTCGGCGCCTTCATGCGAGGCGACCATGCCTGAGGCCGCGCCGCTCGGCTGCCTCGCCGTCGTCGGCCTCGGCCTGATCGGCTCGTCCATCGCCCGCGGCGCCCGCCGCTACGGGTTGGCCGAGCGCGTCGTCGCGATCGATGCGGACGAAGCCGTCCGCGCGCGGGTCCTCGACCTCGGCATCGCCGACGCGGTCACCGGCGATGCCGCGGCCGGCGCGGCGCAGGCCGACCTGGTGATCCTGTGCG
>NZ_VRUX01001235.1:0-523 GCF_008039885.1 Methylobacterium sp. WL103 | reverse complement strand
ACCCTGCTTCCCATGACGGCGGCACGGGGACGGTCGCCTCGGGCGCCTGCGTTTGCGCCTTGATGCCCAATGCCTTGACGTCCAAGGCCTTGGCATCCTGGGCCCTCGCATCCCGTCCCGCCGTCATGGCAAGCAGGGTCGTGCCGGCGAGCGCGAGCGCCGCGAACCGTCGAGACCGACCTGACGCCATGACCCATCCACCCCATCCGGTCGTCACCCGCGACACGATCCTGTGCGAGGGACGACCCGTCACGATCGAGCGGTTCGCGCCGCACGGCAAGGACGCCCCGGCCACGGCGACCGTGATTCTGCTCCACGACGCCGAAGGGCCAGGCTCGGACCGGCCGGTCCGGGCCGAGGCCGCGGCCTTGGCGGATGCCGGCTTCGCGGTGCTGCTGCCGCACTATCTCGACCGCACCGGCGAGGCACGGGTCGGGTTTTCGGGGATCAGCCGGCATTTCGGTGCGTGGCGCGACGCCCTCGAGACGGTCCGGGCGCAGGTCCCCGGCCCGGTGGCCCTGGT
>NZ_VRUX01001234.1:0-526 GCF_008039885.1 Methylobacterium sp. WL103 | reverse complement strand
CCGCCGGCCAGCCGCGGCCGAGCGCCTGCTCGATCGGCACCGCGAAGCCGGCGCCGGCGGCGGCGCCGAGGCAGAGGGTCATGGTGTAGAGCCCGGTCATCGCCCCGGCGCGACCGGGGAAGTCGCGCTTGACCACCGCCGGCAGCAGCACGTTGGCGAGCCCGATGCCGAAGGCGGCGACCGCCGTGCCGGAAAACAGCGACGCGAAGCCGCCGAGACCGCGCAGGGACAGGCCGGCCGCGACCACGACGATGCCGAGGAGCACGCCGCGGTCGGCGCCGAGCCGGCGCAGGACGAGCGGCGTCAGCGCGCAGGCGAGGCCGAGGCAGAGGACGGGCAGCGTGGTCAGCACCGCGGCGCCGGCCGCCGAGAGCCCCGTCGCCTCGCGGATCGACGAGAGCAGCGGCCCGACGGTGCTCAAGGCCGGACGCAGGTTGAACGCCACCGCCATCAGCCCGCAGGTCAGCAGCAGGGGCGGGACGGGCCGCGACGGCCTCACGCGAGCCGCCGGGCCCGGAGGGCGCCC
>NZ_VRUX01001233.1:0-526 GCF_008039885.1 Methylobacterium sp. WL103 | reverse complement strand
GGCGGGCACGGCGTGCCCGCGGAGTAGCAACGGCCCTTGGGGCGTGGCGGCGCCGGTCGCACGCCGCCCCGCGGCGACGATCCTCGTGGACGCTGCGGCAGGATTTCGTTAAGATTTCCATCGAGGCAGGCTGCGTCGGTCGCGCCGCCGTGGCCATCCGCCAGGGAGTGCGCGATGTCGATCGGTGCCGGTGGAATTCTCGGGGCGACGCTGATGCTGGGCTTGGCGCTCGGTCCCAGCGCCGCCTTGGCGCAGGCCTCTCCTCAAGGCGCCTGGACCGACCCGCCGGCGCGCAGCGCCGCCCCCGCCGCGTCAGGCCCCGCTGCCGCGAGCCCTATTGCTGCAAGCTCTCCGGCTCCCGTGAAGGAGCCGGCTCCGGCGACAGTAAGCGCGAGCCGTCCGGCGGAGGGCCAGTCCACATCGAGAAGCGTGGACACGAAACGTACGGAGACCGCGAGCAAGGCCAGCGCGCCGGCACGCGTCCGCCAAGCCGCGAAGCCGCCACGCCAGCCGATGCGCGAAGCGC
>NZ_VRUX01001232.1:0-531 GCF_008039885.1 Methylobacterium sp. WL103 | reverse complement strand
GGCGTGATGTCGGGGCGCGGCGACGAGCTGATCGCGCGGCTCGCCGCCACCAGCGAGGGCGTGCGCGGCTCGATCGCCGAGGTCGGCGAGACGCTGACCCGTTCGTTCGAGACCCGGGCGGCCGACGTGACCCGCGTGTTCGAGAGCACCGGCGGCGCGCTCACCGAGCGGCTGGCCGAGAACGCCAGCCAGGTCGCGCGTTCGCTCGCCGAGACCGGCGCCGGCGTGATCGACGCCCTCGACCGCCAGGGCGCCACCGTGCGCGAAAGCTTCGAGCGCTCGGCGGGAAGCCTGGAGACCACCTTCCTCAGCCGCGGCGACGCGTTGGCCGAGCGCTTCACCCAGACCGGCGGCGAGATCACCGCCCGCTTCGCCGAGACCGGCGACGCCCTGCGCGCGCATTTCGCGGCGACCGGCACCGCCCTGTCCGACGACATCGCCGGACGCGGCGCAGCCCTCCGCACCGAGATCGAGACCGCCGGCGACGGCGTCGCCGCGTCGATCGAGGCCCGCGGCCGCGACGCCCAGGCC
>NZ_VRUX01001231.1:0-533 GCF_008039885.1 Methylobacterium sp. WL103 | reverse complement strand
GGCCTGGTCGACGCCGCGTTCCCGGCCTTCGCGGCCCGTTACGGTGGCGCGGTCGCGATCCTGGGGCCCGCCGGCGCGTCGGCGGACTTCACCAGGATGCAGCGGGCGGCGCCGAGCTGCGTCGCCGCCCAGAGCGCGAGGCTGTCCGAGGTGACGTCCCAGGTCTCGGCGATGTCGGGGTGGCCGGCGCGCAGGGCTGCGGGGTCCCAGATGTGGGATCGAAGCGAGCCGGCGCCCTCGCGCGTCACCGTCCGAATGGACGGTTTCACGCCTGTCGCAGCGGTTTCGGATCGAAGCGCGGGTCCCCTCTCCCCATGGGAGAGGGGGCCGCGAGGCTCCACCCGCGTGTCTTCGGTGGCCCCGCCGGGCTCTTGAAGGCGCTGGTCCTCGAAGGCGAGGGCGATGACGGGAAGGCGCGGCTCAATCGCGTGAAGATAGTCCGCCATGCGGCTCATCGCGTCGAGCGCACGGCGATGCGCCTCGGCGTCGTCGAAGCCGTCGCGCCGCTGCGCCGCGCGGACCGCGTCGGCGTG
>NZ_VRUX01001230.1:0-534 GCF_008039885.1 Methylobacterium sp. WL103 | reverse complement strand
GTGCTGGGCGGCGCCGGCGGGACGCTGCCGCCGAGCGTCGTCGTCGAGGCGCCGGCGCGGGATGGATCGCACGGCTGAGGGCGCTTGGCGGGAGGCGCTTCACGTGTCGCCGCCGGGCCACAACTCACAGTGTCGTGATTCGAGGCGTTGACTCGGCGCCTCCGCCACGGCCACTTGGCCGGGACGGTTCCCTTCGGGGATCAAAAGGGAACGCGGTGAGGACCGGGCGCGAAAGCGCTTGCCTGATGCCGCGGCTGCCCCCGCAACTGTAAGCGGCGAGCCCTCCATCAACACGTCACTGGGTCACGGCACCTGGGAAGACGATGAGGGGCAGCGACCCGCGAGCCAGGAGACCTGCCGTCAGTCGTGGTCACACGCGAAACGCGTCGGGCGGGGTGCCTCGGCGGGTGTCGAGACGCGTGCGCCCGATCGGGCGGACGCGGGGCGGCCTCGTTCGCGGTGACGTGCCACCACACGCGTCCGCACGCCCCGTCCATGCCCTTGCCAGCCGCGAGACCCGCGCCGACCGACCCC
>NZ_VRUX01000122.1:0-9595 GCF_008039885.1 Methylobacterium sp. WL103 | reverse complement strand
CCGCCGCCCTTGCCGCCGAGATGGCCGGCGCCGGCCCGCACCAGGGCGACGGCGTCGTAGCGCTCGGTGAGGTCGGCGGTGACGCCGACCACGAGACCGGCCTTGCCGTCGGCGCCGACGCCGACGATGGCGACGATGCCGGAGCCGAGCTTCTGCTTGCCGGCATCGGCCAGGCTCTTGAGGTCGCGCATCTCGACGCCCTCGATGGCGCGCGCCATCAGCTTGACGCCTGCCACCTCCGTGGCCTCGTCGCCGCCTCCGGCGCTGCCGCCCATCGCCAGCTTCTTGCGCAGGTCCGAGACCTCGCGCTCCAGCCGGCGGCGATCCTCCAGCAGCCCTGTGAGCCGGTCGGACACCTCCGCCACCGGCGCCTTGAGCTGGGAGGCGAGCGCCCCGAGGGTGCGGCTCTCCTCGCTGCGGTGTCGGCGGGCGGCGTCGGCCGTCATCGCCTCGATGCGGCGGATGCCGGCGCCGACCGCGCTCTCGGCGAGGATCGTGATGGTGCCGATGTCGCCGGTGCGGGCGGCGTGCGTGCCGCCGCAGAGCTCGATCGAGAAGCTCTTTAGGCGCCCGCCCTCGACCTCCCGCCCGGCCTCGTCCACCGGCCGGCCCATGGAGACGACGCGGACCTCATCGCCGTACTTCTCGCCAAACAGCGCGCGGGCGCCGGATTCGATCGCCTCGTCCACCGCCATCAGCTTGGTCACCACCGGCGCGTTCTGCAGCAGCACCGCGTTGGCGATATCCTCGACGCGGGCGAGTTCGGCTGCCTCGATCGGCTTCGGGTGGGAGATGTCGAAGCGTAGGCGCTCGGACGAGACGAGCGAGCCCTTCTGCGCGACGTGGTCGCCGAGCACCTGGCGCAAGGCTTCGTGCAGGAGGTGGGTGGCGGAGTGGTTGGCGCGGATCGCGGCCCGGCGGGCGTGGTCGACCTTCAGCTCGACGGCCTGGCCGACGCTTAGCGTACCTTCGTCCACGGTGACGTGGTGGACGAAGAGATCGCCGAGCTTCTTCTCGGTGTTGGTGACCCGCGCCTTCAGCCCCGGCGCCGCGAGCGTGCCGGTGTCGCCGACCTGGCCGCCCGATTCGGCGTAGAATGGCGTCTGGTTGGCCACGAGCAGCCCGCTCTCGCCGGCCTGCAGGGCCTCGACCTCGGCGCCGTCGCGCAGCAGCGCCGTCACGACGCCCTCGGCGGCCTCTGCCTCGTAGCCCAGGAACTCGGTGGCGCCGGTTCGGTCGCGCACGGAGAACCACACGGTCTCGGTGGCGGCCTCGCCCGAGCCCGACCACGCCGCGCGCGCCGCTTGCTTCTGGCGCTGCATCGCGACGGCGAAGGCGTCGGTGTCGACGCCGATGCCGCGGGCCTTCAGTGCGTCCTGCGTCAGGTCGAGGGGGAAGCCGTAGGTATCGTAGAGGGTGAAGGCGGTCTCGCCGGCGAGGTTCTGGCCGGCGTCGAGGTCGCGGGTCTCGGCGTCGAGGATCGCGAGGCCGCGCTCCAGGGTGCGGCGGAAGCGGGTCTCCTCGAGGCGCAGGGTCTCGGAGATCAGGCTCTCGGCCCGCACCAGCTCGGTGTAGGCCTGCCCCATCTCGCGCACCAGCGTCGGCACCAGGCGGAACATCACGGGCTCGCGCGAGCCGAGCAGCTCGAGGTGGCGCATGGCGCGGCGCAGGATGCGGCGCAGCACGTAGCCGCGGCCCTCGTTGCCCGGCAGCACGCCGTCCCCGATCAGGAAGCTGCCGGCGCGCAGATGGTCGGCGATGACGCGGTAGGAGGCGACGTTGGAGGCCGCCGGCGGCCGGCCGACCGCGTGCGACACGGCGTCGATCAGCGCGCGGAAGAGGTCGGTCTCGTAGTTCGAGGTCACGCCCTGTAGGATCGCGGCCATGCGCTCGAGGCCCATGCCGGTGTCGATCGACGGACGCGGCAGGACCAGCCGGTTGCCCGGCTCGACCTGCTCGTACTGCATGAACACGAGGTTCCAGAACTCGAGGAAGCGGTCGCCGTCTTCGTCGGGCGAGCCGGGTGGGCCGCCGGCGAGCCCCGGACCCTGGTCGATGAAGATCTCCGAGCACGGCCCGCAGGGACCGGTGTCGCCCATCTGCCAGAAGTTGTCCGAGGTGCCGATGCGGATGATCCGGTCGTCGGAGAACCCGGCGATCTTGCGCCACAGCGTCGCCGCCTCGTCGTCGTCGGCGTACACGGTGACCAGGAGCCGGTCCGGCTTCAGGCCGAACTCCTTGGTGATCAGGTTCCAAGCCAGCTCGATCGCTCGCGGCTTGAAGTAGTCGCCGAACGAGAAGTTGCCGAGCATCTCGAAGAAGGTATGGTGACGCGCGGTGTAGCCGACGTTGTCGAGGTCGTTGTGCTTGCCGCCGGCGCGGACGCATTTCTGCGCCGTCGTCGCCTGGCTGTAGGGGCGCTTCTCGACGCCGGTGAAGACGTTCTTGAACTGCACCATCCCGGCGTTGGTGAACATCAGGGTCGGGTCGTTCTTCGGCACGAGCGAGGACGAGGGCACGATCGTGTGCCCCGCACCCGCGAAGTAGTCGAGGAAGGCCGACCGGATCTCGTTGACGCCGCTCATCGGATAACTCTGTGCTGGGCCGGGCTTTTTCGCGCGGCGACGCCCGGCCGTCCCGGGCCGTTCGTCGCGGATGCGCCCTCATACGGAGGGACGGGCTCCAAGTCACGGGTTCCGATCACAAGTCACAGTTTCCGATCATGGGTTCGCAACTTGGGTCCGCGCGAAGGGCTCGCGAGAGGGTAGCGGATGCCTGGGCGCGCAAAACCGGCGGCGCCACCGGAATGACCCAACCGCGGCCGTGTTGTCGCCACATCTGTCAAGCCAGATCAGGGGGTGGCGCCGCCGTCGGCGCGAAACCGGGATTTTGAGTCGCACATGCTGGGCCGCACCGTCGGAACGTCTCGCAAGGCCATCACGTCCAGCACCGCCGGCGCCTCCAAGGTGGCGCCCACGGGCCGTTTTGGCGCAGGCGCCGCCGACTGCATCACCCTCTCCGCCCCGGTCGGCCGCGGCCACGGCAGCCGCCCGGCGCTCGCCCGCTCCGTCCTCTCGATGTCGCTGTTCGCCGGCGCGTTGAGCGCCCTGCTGATCGGCTCGGGCGTCGAGCTCGGCAAGATCGGCCTCGAGAACGCGGTATCCTCGGCCCAGGCCGCCACCGAGATCCCGATGCCGCGCCCGCGCATCCAGGTGAGCGCGCTGCCGCCCGTCGTCGCCGAGGCCCCGGTGGTGCTGCGCGCCTCCTCGGCCTTCGCCGCGGTCCACGACCTGGACACCGAGCTCGGCTCCAACGCGGTCGACCGCGTCTCCTACGACTTCCTGCTCTCGGAGAGCGCCGGCGGCGACCCGAACGACGTGCTCGAGTTCGGGCCGATGAAGATCCGCCGCCACATCGTTCAGACGATCGTGCGCGCCGCGCAAGCCGTGCAGACCGATCCGGTGCTGCTGATGGCGGTGGCCGACAAGGAATCGAGCTTCATCACCGCCGTTCAGGCCAAGACCTCTTCGGCCACCGGCCTGTACCAGTTCATCGAGCGGACCTGGCTCGGCTGCGTGCGCGACTTCGGCGCCAAGTACGGGATGGAGAAGGAGGCTGCGGTGATCGTCCCCGACGCCAACGACCGGCCGACGGTGGCGGATGCCGCCGAGCGCACCCGGATCCTTGAATTGCGCCGCGACCCCTACCTCTCGGCGCTGCTCGCCGGCGAGATGCTGAAGCGCGACGCCGCGCGGATTTCCCTGCGGATCGGGCGCGAGCTGTCGCTCGGCGAGGTCTACCTCGCCCACTTCCTTGGGCCGGACGACGCCGAATCGTTCCTTGCCAAGGTCGTCGACAAGCCCGGTGCCGCCGCCGCCCAGCTGCTTCCCGGGCCGGCGCGTGCCAACCGCTCGATCTTCTTCGCCTCCGAGCGCAGCCGTCGCCGCAAGGCCGCGAGCTTGTCGGTCGCCCAGGTCCACGAGAAGTTCGAGGCGATGATGAGCGCACGCGGGGCGCGCTACCGCGACGTCCGCGCCGTGTCGGGCGTGATGGCCTACGCCGACGCCGACGCGACGGCCCGCTGATTTTTCGCGGTCCGCCCGGATCGAACGACCGCCTGAATCGTGGAGCCGGCGCAACTGACGGCGCGTTCCCGACTTCTTGCTTCAAGAGCCTCCGCATCCGCGGGGCGCGACGCGAAGACTTCGGGGGAAGTTCTTGACCAATCCGCTGCGCCATCGGCCCATCGACACCTTGAGCCCCGACATCCCCCTCGACCGGATCGGGGAGACCCTGGCCTCGTTCTACGACAGCCTGGTCGCCGAGGGCGTGCCGGAGCATCTGGCCGCCCTGGTGCGCAAGGTCCGGCAGTCCGAGGCCGGCGAGCCTGCCGCGGCACCGGTCGCACAGCCGCAGCGCATCGCGCTGGTGGTCGAGGACAACCCGGAAGTGCGCGGCCTCGCCGAGGCCCTGCTCGAGGAGACCGAGCTCGCGGTGGTCGGCTGCGACAGCGCCGAGGCGGCGCTCGCGGTTCTGCAGGCGCGCGGCGGCGACGTCGCCCTGGTTTTCGCCGACGTGCGTCTGGCGGGCGAGATGGACGGGCTCCAGCTGGCGCATGCGGTCGCGACGCTGTGGCCGCGGGCGCGGCTGGTCGTCACCTCCGGGCATTGCGTTGGCCACCCCGAGATTCCGGTGGAGGCTGTCTTCATTCAGAAGCCCTGGCGCGCCTTCGACGTGCTGGTGGAAGCCGAGCGTGCCGTGGGCGGGTCGGCGCCGCCGATCCGCTGACGCCAAGCGTTTCCTCGACGGAAGCGTTTCCTCCGCGATGGCGAGTCGGGACGGGCGCCGAGGCGTGATACTTGCAGCGTGGCCGTCGCACCGGCGCATCCGCGGAGTGTTACGTCCTTGCCGATCCTGTCCGTCCGGCACGTCACCGTGTACCGCTACCGTCGCCCGGTCTCCTTCGGCGAGCACCGGATCATGTTCCGCCCGCGGGACAGCTACGACCAGCGCCTGATCGAGGCCACCCTCGACATCGACCCGCTGCCGGCGAGCGTGCGGTGGATGTTCGACGTGTTCGGCAACTGCGTCGCGATCGCGAGCTTCGACACGCGCAGCGACACCCTGCGGTTCACCTGCGGCATCACCCTCGACCACACCCCGGAGCACGCGCCGGTGTTCCCGCTGGCGCCGCACGCGACCCATTATCCGTTCTGCTACGGCGTCGAGGACATGCCCGACCTGTCGCGCTCGATCGAGCGGCAATGGCCGGACACCCACCACATGGTCGATGCCTGGGCGCGCAGCTTCATCCCGGCCGACGGCCGCATCCCGACCCAGGACCTGCTCGCCGACATGACCCGCGGCATCCGCCGCAACTTTACCTACCTCGCCCGCAGCGAGAAGGGCGTGCAGGACCCGGTGACGACGCTCCGCCTCAAGCGCGGCTCGTGCCGCGACTTCGCGGTGCTGATGATGGAGGGCGTGCGCTCCCTCGGCATGGCGGCCCGCTTCGTCTCCGGCTACCTCTACAATCCGCGCAACGATCGCGACCGTCACGTCGGCGGCGGCTCGACTCATGCCTGGGTCGGCGTCTACCTGCCCGGCGCCGGCTGGATCGAGTTCGACCCGACCAACGGCATCGTCGGCAACCGCGACCTGATCCGCGTCGCCATCGCCCGCGACCCGCGGCAGGCGGTGCCGCTGCACGGCTCGTATTTCGGTCTGGCGAGCGACGACCTCGGCATGCGCGTCGACGTCGCCGTGACTGAGAAATCGGCACCGGACCTCGTCCCGGCGCAATAGGCATCCCGGCTCGCCGGGGCGGACACGCCCGGCGCGCGCTTCGGTGAGAAAGGTTGGCAGGTGGCGCGATGAAGATCAGGACCGGTTTCGATATCGCCTTCGACTCAGCGCAGCCGACCCCGATGATCCTGATGCTCAGCATCCACCCGTCACGCCTGCCGGACCTGGTGACGCCGCAGGCGATCAGTTTCGATCCGCCGATCCCCTGCCATCAATACGAGGATGCCTTAGGCAACCTCTGCCATCGCATCGTCACGCCGACCGGCCTGCTGACGATCTCGGCCGACTTCACGGTGCGGGATTCCGGCCTGCCGGACGCATATGCGCCGGATGCACGGCAGTTCGCGGTGCAGGACCTGCCGGACGAGGTCCTCGTCTACCTCCTCGGCTCGCGCTACTGCGACACCGACAAGCTCTCGCAGACCGCTTGGTCGCTGTTCGGCGCGACGCCGGAGGGCTGGGCCCGGGTCCAGGCGATCGTCGATTACACCCACGAGCGCATCCGCTTCGACTACATGCGCGCCGACGCCACCCGCAGCGCCCATGACGGCTTCATGCAGCGCGAGGGCGTGTGCCGCGACTTCGCGCACTTGGCCGTCACCTTCTGCCGCTGCATGAACATCCCGGCGCGCTACTGCACCGGCTATCTCGGCGACATCGGCGTGCCGAAGGACCCGGCGCCGATGGACTTCTCCGCCTGGTTCGAGGTCTACCTCGACGGGCCGCAGGGCGGATGCTGGTACACGTTCGACGCCCGCCACAACGCACCGCGCATCGGCCGCATCGTCATGGCCCGCGGGCGCGACGCCACCGACGTCGCGATCACCACCAACTTCGGCTACGTGCACCTCGCCCGCTTCGACGTGCACACCGACGAGGTGGCGTGAGCGCGCCCCGCCGGGCGGGTCACATCTTCGCCGGCCACGTCTTGTCCGCTTACGTATTCCCGCGCCGCTGAAATCTTCGCCCGGCCGTGGAACCCTCTGCCTATGCTCACGCTTGTAATGGCAAAGGTTACTGCACAGGTAGGCCACATCATGAAGACCTCAGCCACCGCTCTCGCCGCCCTCCTCGGACTTTCGATTGTTGCCAGCGTGCCGGCCATGGCCGCCTCGACCTACGATCCCTTCGGCACCGATGCCGGATACGAGCAGGACCAGTCCTACGGTTACCAGGGCACGCAGAGCCGTGACTATTACGGCCAGCGTCCCGTCTACGAGCCGGGCTACGGCCAGGGCGTGCAGGCCGCGCCGCAGGCGCAGGTCCAGCCGATCCCGCGCGAGATCGTGGCGTTCGACGGCAACTACGCCCCGGGCACCGTGGTCGTCTCCACCGCCGAGCGTCGCCTGTACTTCGTGATGCCGAACGGCGAGGCGATCCGCTACGGCGTCGGCGTCGGCCGTCCCGGCTTCACTTGGTCGGGCACCAAGACCGTGACCGCCAAGAAGGAGTGGCCGTCGTGGACGCCCCCGGCCGCGATGATCGCCCGTCGCCCCGACCTGCCGCGCTACATGGCCGGCGGCATCGAGAACCCGCTCGGCGCGCGCGCCATGTACATCGGCAACACCGAGTACCGCATCCACGGCTCCAACGAGCCGGACACGATCGGTCAAGCCGTGTCCTCGGGCTGCATCCGGATGACCAACGACGACGTCACCGACCTCTACGAGCGCGTGAAGGTCGGCTCCAAGGTCGTCGTCCTGAACTGATCTCGCGCGACGCGACTTCGCGATCCGATTGGGGCCGCGCCATCCGGAAGGGTGGCGCGGCCCTCGTCATTCCGCCGCGTAGGCGTCGTCGACCGCGTAGAGGCGGCACGGATTGCCGCCGGCCGACGATTGCAGCGCTTCAGCGCCGCCTCGATCGCCGCCGCCTTCGTGCCCTGCGCGGTCTGCCACGCGTAGGCGCTGCCGGCGCTGACGGCGAAGGCCTTGTGCGAGGCCGCCGCGCGATAGGTGTCGAAATCCCTACGTTCGCCGGCGCCGACCTGCGGCGGCGGTCGGATGGCCGCGCGCCCGGAGGAAGGCCTCGACGATCGGCTCCCAGATCGGTCCGCCCCCTTGCGTGAACAGGCCGTGCCCGTCCGAGCCCGTCGGCGGCCCAACGCGGCGAGCCGTGGCTGATCAGCGCCAAGAGATGCCGGCCCAGGGTGCCGGGCGTCATCACCAGGGCATCGAGCCCCTCCGGCCCGGCGACGTCCATCGGAGCCCGAATCGCTTCCGTGCCGAGCCCCTGCGCCGACGCGGCGGCGACACCGAGCCCCGACGCGAGGCCGACGCCCGCGAGCCATCGCGCGCTCAGCGAATCGCCCGTCGCGGGCCTGCGGCCGGATCGTCCGTTCAGGGCACCACGCGGCCGACCGCGGTCTGCGGCTGGCTGAAGGAGGCGATCGGCATGTCGCAGAAGCAGCGCGCCCCGAGCGGGCGCGGACCCGGCAGCGGGCAGGAATAGGGCTGCGGCCCGGAGAGGCCCTGCTGGACCGCATCGCAGTTCAGGCCGACCGGGCGGGCCGGGCCCGGGCGCTCGCCGCGCCGCGGGTAGACGGGACGTTCGTCGTAGGCCGGGCGCTCCTCGTAATACCCGCGCCGCGGCGCATCGTAGTACTGCGCGTCGGCGGCCTGCACGGCGCAGGTCGCGAGGAGGGCGGCGAGGCCGAGGCGTGTGATCTGTCGCATGGCATCCCTGTCGGCGGAGGGTCTGATGCCCGGTCCGGGCGCGACGCAGGCATGCCCGCGCAATCGGGGCGAAAACGAGACGGCCCGCCCCCGATGGATCGGGAACGGGCCGGGAGCGGGCGCGGGTGGCCCGCCCTCGAGGGGCGAGCCTGGCGGCGGGCTTAGTGGGTCGCCTTGTTGGCGGCGTCCTGCGAGTGGTGCGCGGCCTGCTTGGCGGCGTCGGCGCCCTGCTCCATCGCCTTGCGGGCGTTGTCGGCACCTTCCTGCATCGCGGACTTGGCGCGCTCGGCACCCTGCTGCATCGCGTTCTGGGCGAGGCCGCCGAAATCCTTGGCCTGCGCCTGGATCGCGGCGAACTGGCTGCGCACGAACTCGGCCTGGTGCTGCATCGCCTCCTGCACGTCCTTCGAACGGACGAGCTTCTGCGCGAGGTCGAAGGCGGCGTTGACGTTCTGCTCGGCATACTCGAAGCCGCGGGAGGACACGTCCTTGACGCTAGTGCGGGTCACCTCTGTGGAGCCGGTGACGGTCTCCGCGGTGCGGCGTGCGGCGCCGATGAAGCTGTCGAAGGCCTTGCGGGCCTGGTCGACGCTCTTCTCGGCGAAGTCGCGCATCTCGGTCGGGACTTCGTAGGTCGGGGGATTGCTCATCGCTCGTCTCCTCTCACGTTGCCTGTGAACGCATCATTGTGCGCTGCACAATAACACATGTATCATCGTACGCCACCCGCCGGAGCAGCATTAACGTTGATGCGAGGTAAACGTGTGACGGACGCGCGAAAGGTCCAGCGTCCGGAGCCGCTCCGCCTACAATAAGCCTTGGGCAATCATATTTTCCGTCACGAAACGGGCTGGGGCGCGGCCGATGGGGACTGTTCTGTGAACGTTGGCGACAGCACGCGCGCGGGCCTCCAGGCCGCACTGGAGGCCTGGGCGGGCGATCCCGTCCTGGCCGCGCCGCTAGCTGATTCGGCGCGCGCCTTCCTCGTCCTCGACGGGATGGCGACCACGATCCTGCACGCCTCGCCGGCCGCCGTGCCGTTCCGCGACGCGGTGGCGGATGAGGTGGGCCGCTTGAGCCCCGGCCTCGCCGGCCAGATCCGCGCCGTCAGCGGC
>NZ_VRUX01001229.1:0-536 GCF_008039885.1 Methylobacterium sp. WL103 | reverse complement strand
GCGCGGCGCTGATCGCCTTTCGCGAGCGGCTCGGGCCGCGCCCGCGCCGGGTCGTGCTCGTCTCCAACGCACCCCGCCCCTGGGCCGGCGTGCAGCGCATCCTCGACGGCTACGGCGTGCCGCGGGGCGCCTACGACGCGATCCTCACCTCGGGCGACCTGACCCGGGCGCTGCTGGCCGAGCGGCCCGGCGCGCGGGTCCACCATCTCGGGCCCGAGCGCGACGGCCCGATCTTCGAAGGGCTCGACCTGACGCTGGTGCCGGCCGAGGCCTGCGACCTCCTGGTCAACACGGGCCTGTTCGACGACGCCACCGAGACGGCCGAGGATTACCGCGCGACGCTCGCCGCCCTGAAGGCCCGCGACGTGCCGATGATCTGCGCCAACCCCGACCTCGTGGTCGAGCGCGACGGCTCGCTCATCCCCTGCGCCGGCCTGCTGGCCGAGGCCTATGCCGAGATCGGCGGGGCGGTGACCTATGCCGGCAAGCCGCACCGGCCGGTCTACGAGGCGGCTTTGGCGATGGCCGCCGGCCTC
>NZ_VRUX01001228.1:0-541 GCF_008039885.1 Methylobacterium sp. WL103 | reverse complement strand
GCCGGCCCGCAGGCCGCCGCCGGCGGAGCGCTCGGCCCGAACGAGTTGCCGGCGATCGAGCCGGGCGGTCGCTGAGCCAAGCGAATTTCTTGCGCGCGCGTCTCGGCTCCTTGGTCTCGATTCGCGTCGTCAGGTGCAGCCGCCAATCCCGTGCTGGCACCCGAATTCACACATCCTAGCATCTGGCGGTTCGCTGTGCGCGCATCCCCTCTGCCCGCCAGCGGGGAGAAGGCTTTGCCGACCCCGTCGTCGGCAAAGCGAGGCGGCAGCCGACGGTGAGGGGGCGACGCCGAATGAGGCACTTCCGGAAGCTCCCCCTCACCGTCGCTTCGGCTTCGCCTCCGCTTCCCGGCTGCACGACGAGGTGCAGCCGGGCCTCTCCCCGCCCGCGGGGAGAGGGGGGGCGGTTCATTTGGCATGCGGGGGTACGCCGGTGACGACGCTCGCCCGATCAGGCGGCGCGTCGTCGTCCGTCGGCCGCGCCCGCCAAGCCCAACTCCGCTGGGGCGAGCCGGCCCGTCGCCCGGACCAAGCCCTCGGC
>NZ_VRUX01001227.1:0-543 GCF_008039885.1 Methylobacterium sp. WL103 | reverse complement strand
ACCCAGCCCACCACCCCCTCCACGACACAGGACGTCGTCTTCTCGGACGCGACCCGGCTCGCCGAATTGATCCGCACCCGGCAGCTCTCGCCGGTCGAGGTCGTGCAGGCGCATCTCGACCGGATCGCGGCGGTCGACCCCCAGGTCAACGCCATCGTTACCGTCGCGGAGGGCGCGCTCGCCGCGGCCAAGGACGCGGAGGCGGCGGTGATGGCGGGGCGGGAGCTCGGGCCGCTCCACGGCGTGCCGTTCACCGTGAAGGATTCGATCGACACGGCGGGCGTCATGACCCAGCGCGGCTCGCCGATCTTCAAGGGCCGCACGCCCGAGGCCGACGCGACCAGCGTGGCGCGCCTGAAGCAGGCCGGCGGCATCCTGCTGGCCAAGACCAACCTCCCCGAATTCTCCTACTGGATCGAGAGCGACAACCTGCTCTCGGGCCGCTCGAACAACCCCTGGGACCTCACGCGCACGCCGGGCGGATCGAGCGGCGGCGAGTCGGCGGCCATCGCGGCCGGCATGTCGCCCCTGGGGCTGGGCACC
>NZ_VRUX01001226.1:0-544 GCF_008039885.1 Methylobacterium sp. WL103 | reverse complement strand
GCGAGCCGGTCGGCGGCGAGCAGGCCGATGCCGCGGCCGTTGGTGAGGATCGCGAGGCGCTTGCCCGCGAACGGGCGCTGGTGGGACAGCGTCTCGGCGGCCGAGAACATCGCGTCGAGGTCCTCCACCGCGAGCAGGCCCGCCCGTCGGAACGCGGCGGCGTAGACCGCGTCGGGCCGGGCCAGGGCGCCGGTATGGGTCTCGGGGTCGCGCCCGTCGCGGGCGTGGCGGCCGGCGCGCAGGACCACCACCGGCTTGGTGCGCGCGGCGGCACGCGCCGCCGACATGAAGCGCCGGGCGTCCGACACCCCGTCGAGGCACAGCAGGATCGCCCGGGTGCGCAGGCAGTTGGCGAAGTGGTCGAGGCAGTCGGCGACGTCGACGTCGCAGGCGCTGCCGAGCGCCATCACCGCCGAGAACCCGGCCCCGTGCCGGGCGCCCCACTCGACGATCGCCCCGGCGACCGTGCCCGATTGCGAGACCAGGGCGAGGTCGCCCGCCGCCGGCGCGCGGGCCGGCTTCGAGGCGCGCGATCAGCGGCGCG
>NZ_VRUX01001225.1:0-549 GCF_008039885.1 Methylobacterium sp. WL103 | reverse complement strand
GGGCGGGCGGGGCCGGCGTTGCCGGCGGCCTCCGGGATCAGCCCGGCCTCGAACAGCAGCTCGTAGCGCTCCAGCACGCGTTCCTCGTTCCAGGTCGCGCCGTTGAGGCCGAAGGTGAGGCCGAGGCGGTCGGCGCGCGAGCGCCGCAGCTTGGCGTCGGCTGGCGCGCCGGCCCAGGCCAGGAGCTCGGCCTCGATCGCGTCGAGCTCGGGCGGGCGCCCCTTCCGGAAATCCTCGTAGGGCAGGTAGCGATACCAGTTGCGCCACGCCGCCTCGGCGAGGCCCGCCGGGCGCTCCTCGCGCACCAGCGCGAGGTAGGCCACCGACAGGGTGTGGACGCCGGACGTGCTGTCCCCCTTGGCGTCGGCCTGCCGGTCGCGGTCGCCGAAGGTGTAGAGCTGCTCGACGTAGCCGAGGCGCTGGTGCGTCTGGCGCTCGACCCAGGCGCGCAGGCCCCGCTCGAGGGTGGCGTGCTCCGAGACCAGCGGCCCGGCCGGCAGCCCGTCGCCGCGCCCCGGCGCCTGGTCGGGTACGTGGACGGTCAGCGCC
>NZ_VRUX01001224.1:0-552 GCF_008039885.1 Methylobacterium sp. WL103 | reverse complement strand
GCGATCCGCCGCGCGCCCGCGCCGTCGCCAGCGCCGATCGCGCGGCTGACCAGCGCGCCGGCGGCGATCATCAGCCCGATGTTGATCGCGATGGCGAAGAACTGGACGATCGCGGCGAAGCCCACCGCGGCGGTGAGGTTGGTGTCGCCGAGCTTCGACACGTAGAGCAGCGATAACAGGTCGACGACGAACACCGCCATCAGCCCGATCGAGCCGGTCGCGCTCATCACCACCACGTGGCGCAAGATCGAGCCGGTGACGAAGCGCCCGGATTCGGGTGCCGGCGGGCCCGCTTCCCCCGTGGAGGGGGGAGGGACCAGGGTCTCACCGCTCACCGTTCTGAACCTCCATCGCCGGGGTCCGGAGCGCGCGTTCGGCCTGAGCCTCCGCCTCCGCGCGGGCGTCGGCCTCGGCCTGCGCCTCGGCTTCGGGGGCGCGCGCGGCCCCGGCCCGGGCGATTATAAACAAAAACGAGCCCACCACACCCCCCCCCAGAACGTATGGCGTGTTGTGGGTGAAAAAAAAAAAAAGGGGGGGGGGGGGGGGGGGGGG
>NZ_VRUX01001223.1:0-554 GCF_008039885.1 Methylobacterium sp. WL103 | reverse complement strand
TCGCACGGGCGCTCTCGGGCTCGACACGCCCGAGAGCGCCCGTGCGATCGTGTCGGACCTCGCCGACGCCGGCTACGCGGGCGGATCGCTGCCGGAGGCCGCCGCGCTCATGCACGCGCTGACGGACGGCGTGCAGGGTTTCGCGGTGTCGCTCGCCGACTACAGGGGTTGGCTTGCGACCCTGCCCGAGACGTCGCGCCAGGTTTTGACCGAACGCTGGGGCGCGCCGGACGCCGACCCCGCCATCCGGGACGGCTCCTTCCGATTCGGGATCGTGAGGTCCGGCCACGACACATCCCCTCCCCCCTCTGCGGGAGAAGGAGAGCTGGGCGCGGCGGGCCGCATCGCGATCTTCCTCCAGCCCGACCGGGGCCGGTCGGACGACCGCAAGGCCGGCTACCACGACCCCGACGAGCCGCCGACGCACGCCTACCTCGCGTTCCACCTCGGGCTGCGCCGCAACTTCGACGCCCTAGTTCACCTCGGCACGCACGGCACCACGGAGTGGCTGCCGGGCAAGGCCGTCGCGCTGTCGCCCGGGTGCTGGCCGGCGC
>NZ_VRUX01001222.1:0-555 GCF_008039885.1 Methylobacterium sp. WL103 | reverse complement strand
GCCGCCGGCCTGATCGGCGCGTCGGCCGACGACGTCGCCGTCGTCGGATCGGTGGCCGACGCGATCGCCATCGCGGCGCGGGGGATCGTACCGGTCCCGGGCGGCCGCATCCTGCGGGTGGCCGAGGAGTTCCCGTCCCTCTGCTACGCCTTCGACCGCGTCGCCGCCGAGTCCGGCATGGTCGTCGAGGCGGTGCCGCGCCCGGCCGACGGCGACTGGACCGTGGCGCTCCTCGAAGCGGTCGTCCGCCCCGGTGCGCCGCCGCTCGCGGTCGCGACCCTGACGCCGCTGCACTGGGCCGACGGCACGGTCATCGACCTCGACCGCCTCGCCCCGGCCGTCCGCGCGGCCGGCGCCGCCCTGGTGGTGGATGCGACCCAGGCGGTCGGCGCCGTGCCCATCGACGTGGCGCGGTGGAAGCCCGACTTCCTGGCCTTCCCGACCTACAAGTGGGTGCTCGGCCCCTACAGCCTCGCCTTCCTCTATGCGGCGCCTCACCGCCAGGACGGGGCGCCGCTCGCGGAGAACGCCGGCAACCGCCCGCCGGCCGTGGGC
>NZ_VRUX01001221.1:0-555 GCF_008039885.1 Methylobacterium sp. WL103 | reverse complement strand
GCCGCGAGCGGCATCGGCTCGCCGGCGACGTGGCGATGGCGGACGGGGCAGCCCGGGTCGGGCAAGTCGGCGGCACGCTCCGGCTGCATCCAGGCGATGACCAGCTCGCGAGGTGGCACGGATTGCCGCGCCAGCTCGGCCATGAGGTTGCGCAGCCGGTCCGCCCGGCCGCGGACCAGGGTGAGCACGCTCGCCGACGGCCCATCGGACGCGTCAGACGGCATCGGCCAGCATCCGGCGGAAATGCCCGACGCCCTCGATGATGCCGCGGGCGTGCGAAGCGCGGGCGACGTAGGAGTGCTGCAAGCCGGCGTGGCTCGCCAGGTCGTCGGAGTAGTTGGCCACGATGATCGCCTGCGCCCCGGCGCGCAGCATCTCGACGTCGTTGCCGGAATCACCGGCGACGAACACCGCCCGCTCCGGCAGGGCGTAGAGGGCGCGAACATGGGCCACCGCCGTGCCCTTCGACGCCGCCGCCGGCAGCACGTCGAGGTAGCGGCCGTGGCTGTGGATCACGGTGGCGCGTTGCCCCGCGAGGGCGAGGCGGGCGCGCAC
>NZ_VRUX01001220.1:0-557 GCF_008039885.1 Methylobacterium sp. WL103 | reverse complement strand
GCAGGCGGAGGCCGGGGCCGACGCCCCCTCGCTCGCCGGCTTCCTGGCGCGCTACTGCGCCGGAGGGCGGGGCGAGGCCGGCCACACGGTCAAGCGCGACATGGAATCCGGCCGCGACGAGGTGCGGGTGATGACCGTGCACGGCGCCAAGGGCCTGGAGGCCCCGGTCGTGGTGATGATCGACGGCTGCGAGGCGCCGGGCGGCAACGACCCGCCGCTGCTCGCGATGCCGGGCGACGTGCCGCCGGTGTGGTCGACCGCGAAACCCTACGATTCCGAGGCGATCGGCGCCGCGCGCGAGACCCTGCACGTGCGGGCCCGGGAGGAGCACAACCGCCTGCTCTACGTGGCGATGACGCGGGCCGCCGACCGGCTCGTGGTCGCGCCCTTCCGCGGCCAGACGCCGGTGGGGCCGACCGCCTGGTGCGAGATGATCCGCACCGGGATGGTGCAGGCGTTCGGCGAGGGCGAGGCGGTGGAGACCGCCTACGGCCCGGTCACCCTGTGGCGGGACGGGACCGGCCCGGAGACCGGCACGGCGCCGGCCGAGCCGGCGC